>JBAUGM010000514.1:0-27926 GCA_049679725.1 Tepidisphaeraceae bacterium | reverse complement strand
AAGCTCGGGCGAGACGCCCAAGCCACAGAAGAATCAGCCTTCAAATTCCAGCGACGTCGCGCCGGTCGTCTTGAGCAGCTCGTCGACCATCGCGATGTAGCTCGTCTTCACCAGCGGGCGATCGTCGAGCTCAAGCGCCTCGCGGACTTCCAGCACCGCTTCCTCGTCCGGCCCCTCGATCTCGACGAAGCAGCCGAGCTGCGGCAGCTCGTCGAGCACCACTTCGCAGTCGCCCATTCGCCACGTCTCGCGGCGCTTCTCAAAAGACAGCGTCGGCGCGTACCCGAGGCGCTGCAGCAGCAGCGACGCCTGCTCGCCGTCGTCGGCGACGATCTCGATCTCCTCGCGGTTCTTCAGCTCCCCGCTCTGCTGCGGCCCCTTGTACGTGACCACGTGCCGCTCGTCGCCGGTCTCGAAGTCGCACGCGCGGCGTACGCGCAAGCCCTTGTCCGACGTAAGCAGCGCGCGGTCAGGCGTGTCGAAGAACGTGTTGAACTCCATCACCGCGCCGACGCGCGTGGCGTCATGCTCGCGCAGCCGCTCGCGGAGCGGCGCATGATCGTGAACCTGCATCTTGGCTTCGAGTTCCGTGCCCATGCCGCGCGTTATCCCACGACGAAGTTGACGAGCTTCTTCTCGACGTACAGACGTTTCTTCATCGTCTTGCCCTCGAGCCACGGCCTCACGCCCGCGGCGCCGGCGGCGGTCGTCAGGATCGTCTCCTGATCGGCGTCGGCGGGAACGGCGATCTTGTCGCGCAGCTTGCCGTTGACCTGCACGGGCAGTTCCATCGTCGTCTCGACGAGCTTGGCCGGGTCGTACGTCGGCCAGGGGCGGCGGGCGAGGCTCTTCGTGTGGCCGAGCTGCTCCCAGAGTTCCTCCGCGATGTGCGGCGCGAACGGGGCGAGCATCAGGGTGAAGTTCTCTGCCAGCTCGCGCGGGATGACCGGGAGCTTCGTCATCTCGTTGTTCAACTTGATCAGTTCGGCGATGGCCACGTTGAAGCGAAGGGCGGCGACGTCGTCTTCGACCTTCTTGATCGCGCGGTGCATCTGCCGGTCGAGCGCATCCGGGACGGGGATCGATTCGATCTTCGCGACCTTGTTGGCCTCTTCATCTCCGACGAGATTGCGCCACACGCCGTTGAGGAAGCGCGACATGCCGATGATGTCGCGCGTGTTCCACGGCTTCTGGGCTTCCAGCGGCCCCAGGTACATCTCGTAGAGCCGAAACGTGTCGGCGCCGTAGTCGCGGACGATGTCGTCGGGGTTGACGACGTTGCCGCGGCTCTTGCTCATCTTGAAGCTGCGCGCGTCGACGCGGAGGTCGGGCTTCTGCTTGAGGCGGAACCCTTCCTTCGTCTGCTCGACGTCGCCCTCGGCCAGCCGCTTGCCGATCACCTTATCGCCCGTCTCGCGATGGAAGCCGATCATCCGCACGGCGTTCTCCGTCGCTTCCTCGTCCACGTCGCGCACGTCGGCGGCGCTGACCGTCGTGCCCTCCGATGTCTCGAATGCGTGATACTCCATCTCGCCCAGGATCAGTCCCTGGTTGACCAGCCGCGCAAACGGCTCCGGCGTGCTCACGTGGCCGAGGTCGTATAGCACCTTGTGCCAGAACCGCGCGTAGAGCAGGTGCAGCACCGCGTGCTCGACGCCGCCGACGTACAGGTCGACGGGCATCCAGTACTTTTCCTTCTCCGGGTCGACGAAGCGCTCAGTGTTGTTCGGGTCGATGTAGCGCAAGTAGTACCAGCACGAGCCGGCCCACTGCGGCATCGTGTTGGTTTCGCGCTGAAGCCCACCGCTGAGCGGCGGGCTTTGTGCGGTGCTCTCGCGCGCGTACGTCAACCAGTCTTTGGCTTTGGAAAGTGGGGGCGCGGGCGTTCCCGTTGGTTTGAAGTCCTCCATCTCCGGGAGCGTCAGGGGAAGCTCCGAGTCCGGGATGTCGTACGCGTTACCCGCTTCGTCGAGCACGATCGGGAAGGGCTCGCCCCAGTAGCGCTGCCGTGAGAAGAGCCAGTCGCGCAGCTTGTACTTCACCGAGCGGTGGCCCGTCCCCTCGCGCTCGAGAATCGCGATGATGTGTTCCTTCGCTTCCGCCGTCGGCAGGCCGTTGATGACGTCGGAGTTGATCGCCACGCCTTCGCCGATGAACGCAGCATCTAATCCCGTGGCATGGGCGTCTCGCCCGTGCGTTTCCGCGGAGCGGTCTTCGGTTTCCGTCGCTCCGCGATCGCGCTCGGCCGGGACGCCCATGCCACGCAGGGGCCGCACGACCTGCCTGATCGGCAAGTTGAACTTCTTCGCGAACTCAAAGTCGCGCTCGTCGTGCGCCGGCACGGCCATGATCGCGCCCGTGCCGTAGCCCATCATCACGTAGTCGGCGATGTAGATCGGCAGCCGCTCGTCGTTCACCGGATTTCTAGCGTACGCGCCGGTGAAGACGCCGCTCTTCTCCTTCGTCTCGGCCATGCGCTCGCGGTCGCTCTTCCCGGCGATCATCGTGCGGTACGACTCGATCGTCTCGCGGTGGCTCGTGGGCGTGATGCGATCGACCAGCGGGTGCTCCGGCGCGAGCACCATGTACGTCGCGCCGTAGAGCGTGTCGGGACGCGTCGTGAAGATGGTGATCGTCAGGTCCTCGTCTTCCTCGCGCGTGTCGCCGGTGTCGCGGCGGTTGGCTTCGACGCGCTTCACGTCCTCATCCGGCGGGAGAAGCTCGAAATCCACCTCCGCGCCGACGCTCCTGCCGATCCAGTTCCGCTGCATTTCCTTGAGCGATTCCGGCCATTGGAGCGGCCCGAGGTCTTTCACCAGTCGGTCCGCGTAGGCGGTGATGCGCAGCATCCATTGCCGCATCGGGCGGCGCTCGACGGGGTAGCCGCCGACCTCGCTCTTGCCGTCGATGACTTCTTCGTTGCTCAGCACCGTGCCCAGGCCGGGGCACCAGTTGACCGGCACCTCATCCATGTACGCGAGGCGCTGGCCATCGATCACGTCACGGCGTTCCTCGGGCGACAGTTCCGTCCACAACCGCTCGACGCGCACGTCGCCGCTGATCGGGTCCATCCCTTCCTGGACCGGGTTGGTGTGGATGGTGCCATCGGGCGCGACGACGTAGTTCTCGTTCTGCAGCTCGTTGCCGAGGTGCCCGATCGGCATCGCGCGCTGCTGGATCGGGTCGAAGTAGCTGTTGAACAGTTGCAGGAAGATCCACTGCGTCCAGCGGTAGTAGTTGGGGTCGGTGGTGTCGACCTCGCGCTCCCAGTCGTAGCTCAGGCCGAGCATCTGGATCTGCCGGCGGAAGTTCTCGATGTTCTTGCGCGTCGTCTCGGCCGGGTGCGTGTTGGTCTTCACCGCGTACTGCTCGGCGGGGAGCCCGAAGGCGTCCCAGCCCATCGGGTGCAGCACGTTGTACCCCTTCATCCGCAGGTAGCGCGAGACGATGTCGGTGGCCGTGTAGCCTTCGGGGTGGCCGACGTGCAACCCCGCGCCGGAGGGGTACGGGAACATGTCCAGCACGTACGCCTTGGGCATCCCGCCGGCTTCGGCGGGGTCGAACGCGCGGAACGATTTGTTCGCCAGCCAGTACTGCTGCCATTTCTTCTCGGTGGCGGTGAAGTTGTAAGGCATAGAAAGGGGATATTACGGGCGGAGCCGCGCAATGTCAGTTGCGTAGCAGGGCCCGGTGACAAGGTGAGGGGATGACAAGATGAGAGGGTGAAGGAAGCTCCTTCACCTTGTCATCCCCTCATCTTGTCATCTTGCCACTCTCAACTCCGGCAGTCCGATAAGCCCGCAGAAACAGGCCACTTCAAGATTTTCTCGAAGTTCGCGCTCGACTGTTCCGATAACCGACAATGGGCGTTGGAAGGACGGGGTGAGTTTGCCGGGGAAGGCAGGGCTGACGCGATGACGATGCTTTTGACCGAACCAAGACTGGTCAGCGACGAAGGGTGCGAACGGCGGCGGGGCTTGCGCATCCGCCAGATGCGTCCGATCAAGGTGCTGGAGCCGACCAGCTCGCGCTACTTCGGCGGGCAGACGGAGGACATCAGCTCGACCGGCCTGCGGATCGAGCTGCCCGCGTCGATGCCGGTCCGTCCGGGCAAGGTCGTCAGCGTCCACGTCGGCATGAACAGCGACGGCCAGGTGCTCGCCAACCGCAGGCAGATGATCCCGGCCAAGGTCGTCTGGGTCGATCGGCGGTCGAAGTTCGACCACGGGCGGCTCGTCGCGGGGATCGAGTTCCTCGCCAGCATCGCGGCCCACCTCGACGCGGCCTGATCGCGCCAACCGTACACCGGGCCGCACGACCCGCGACGCATTCGCCGCGCAACCGGCGACGCGCGTCGGGTGCGGCCCACAGGATTCTTCAAGAGCGTGCCGGTCGCGTGGGGCCGGCACGCTCTTTTTGTTTGATCGTCGAGCGTGTCCGAACTCGGCACGGACCGCTAGAATGCGACGCGGGACGCTCGTCATGGAACAGTCTGCGAAGCGATTCGCCACCCGCATCCTCGTCTCGCACCTGCTCCTGCTGGTCGTCGTGATCGCCGTCGTCCTTCTCGCCACCCGATCGGTCTACGACAACGCGCGCGAGCAGGCCAAGAGCCAGGCGATCATCCGGCAGGAACTGCTCGCCCGGCAGACCGCGCGCGGCATCGAAACGTTCTACGACTCCCTCCTGGCCGACCTCGACCTGATCAAGCGCGCCGAAGAGCAATCGACCGCCGCCGCCACCACGAACCCCGGCGCGCAGCAGATCGGCTCGCGCACGCTCGCATCCTCGATGACCGCAACGCTCTGGGACCAGCTCCAGGGACGCATCACGCACCTCTTCGCCTACGACCGCGCGACGCACAAAGTGACGCGACGTTTCGGCGACGAGGACAAGATCGGCGCCGAGCGCATCGTCGATGCGTCGCGCGCGTGGGTCGATCAGGTGGCCGGGCCGGACGTCAGCGGGTTCCTCCCGTTCGGCGACGGGCTGAACCTCGTCGCCGTCCCCGTGAACGGTCCGGAGAAGCGGCTGCTCATCGCCGCCGTCCCCATGCGCGTCCTGCAGGGCCAATTCCTCACCGACGTGAACATCCAGGACGAGATGAGCGCGATGCTCCTCGACGAGACCGCCAAGGTGATGGCCAACCCCGACGCCAGCATGGTCGGCAAGAGCCTGGTGGAAGAGGGGACCGACCCGCGCGTCCGCGACATCGCGCGCGAGTACATCGACCAGGGCAAGCCGGGCACCGAGATCTTCGATCACGAGATGAGGGTCGGCGACACGATCCTGAGCCGTGCCGTCACCACCATGCGGCCCGTCACGCTGCCGAACAAGAAGTGGTGGCTCGTCATCTCCTCGCAGTTGGCCGAGGTGGACGCGGTCGTGAACACGCTGTTCCGCAAGGCGGTGTTCTGGGCGATCTTCGTCGTCGTCTCGATGACCGCCATCCTCGTCTCCACCGCGATCCAACTGATCCGCGACCGCGTCCGCCTGGAGCGCGTGAAGCACGAACTGCTGACCAAGGAGCTCACGCAGGCGCGCGAGATCCAGCTTGCCTGGCTCCCGCAGCGCCAGGGCAAGCACAGGTTGATGGACATCGCCGCCATCAACCAACCGGCGAGCCACATCAGCGGTGATTTCTACAACTGGTTCGAGCTTCCCGACGGCCGTACCGTCGTCGTCATCGGCGACGTCACCGGCCACGGCATCGCGGCGGCGTTCCTCATGTCCACGACGCAGCTGATGGTCCGCACGATCATGATGCGCGTCGCCGACCCCGGAAAATGCCTGGAGGAAGTGAACCGCCACCTCTGCGTGCAGGTCTTCAACGGACAGTTCGTGACGATGCTCGTGATGGTGATCGACCTCGATCAGAACGAGGCGATCGTCGCCGCCGCCGGCCACCCCGGCCCGCTCGTCGGCGAGGGCGAGGCCTTCGAGCCGATGCCCGTCCACGCGCAGCTCGTCCTCGGCGTCGAGGAATCGATGACGTTCCCCAACGAGCGCATCCCGATCTCGCCCAACTCGAGCATGCTCCTCTACACCGACGGCGCCATCGACGTCCAGGCCCCCGACGGCTCGCGCTTCAGCATCGAGCGCCTCCAGCGCAGCCTCTATGGCCGGTTCGACAACGCCCAGGATCTGCTCGATGCAGCCACCGACGCCGTGAACGACTTCCGCCACGACCGTGAGCTGAGCGACGACCTGACCTTCGTTGCCATCCAACTGCAAACAACGACCGCCGACACCGAGCCCACCGCCGCGACAGCGTGAGCCGCCTTGACACCTGTGAGGTGCCGGATAAAGTCGTTTGTTCGATCCTGCGGGGCCATAGTGAAATGGGATCACGCCACCATGGCATGGTGGAATTTGGGGTTCAAATCCCCATGGCTCCACTCATCGGGACGTGTTTCACGTCCCGCAGCAAATCGAACGGTTTTCTTGGGCCCAATTTGACCAAGTGGGCTCAAGATTTCCAGAGTTCAATCGCACGGTTTTGAGCATGATGCCCAAAACCGTGCGTTTTGCGTTGTACTTCGACCTAATCCATCTCTCCGTCAAACTTTGCGCCAGTTCAAACGCTTTGACCGCAAGGTCGGCGATCTCTCGGCCATCCCGGTCGCTGACCTGCAACTGCAAGGCGATCGCGCTCTGCCGCTCGTAGAGTTCCTGACGCTTGCGAGCGTACTCGTCGGCGGTGATTTCGCCGTCCATGCGAAGGTCAAGCAGCGCCTGCAACTTGACGCTGATCTGCTCGCGCTGCCGCGTTAGTTCGCGCTGATGCTCTCGCGCCTGGTCGTACTCGGCGTGGGCCTTGGCTTTGATGACATCGACGAACCACTCTCGAAACTCGGCGTCTTCGAACCGAAGGGTTTCGAAGAACGCGATCAGTTGCTCATCGACCTGCTTCTCGCTCAAGCGAACGCGCGGATGCCCGGCCTCAGCGTAGTGCGTGCAGCGGTAGTAGCTGTACTCGCGCTTCGTCCCGTCCGGCGAGTTCTTGAACTTCTTCTCGCCCGTCACGGCATGGCCGCAGTGGCCGCAGGTGATGAGCGAGCCAGCGAAGGTCAGTTTCGGGCTGTGATAGACCTTGAAGTCCGTGCCGAACTTGTCCTGCACCTGCTGGAACGTCGCGCGGTGCCGCGTGTGACGAACGTCGATCAGCAGCCGCGAGGCTGCCGACGATCCGACGACGAATGGATCGAGGGTTGACGGCGCGACCGTAGCGGTTGGACGTGCGCGCACCTTGGGCGCATGGCTCATAAAGTCTCCATAAAATGCGGAGTGCCACGCCCTTGGCGGACGCGGCACGATCGGAATGTGCGAACGAGCGGTACTCCTCGCTCTTCCGTAAACTGAAGTCAAGAGGGGCTTTATGATTTTTTTTGCGTCGCTTGACGCAGGCTCGCGGTATCGGCGAACAGATGTGACGAGACGTAGGTCCGCCTATGGGTGGACGTGATTCGCGAAGCAACGCTACTTGGACGTGTCGCCGGTGTCGATGCTGCGATCCAACCGCCGGATCGCCGTCAGAAGATCGTTGAAGAATCCGTAGAACGTGCGACGGTCGATGGCGTCGAGGTCCGTCGCCAGCAGTCTGTTCCATCTGGCCCAAAGCAAGTCGGTCGGGAAGAAACAGTTCGTGGTACTCCACCTTCAGCGCCCGTGCCAGCCGCTCTGCCACTTCGAAGGACGGTTGCCTTTTCTCCCCGCTCAATGCTGCCCACGTACTTGCTGTCGATCCGGGCGATGCGCGCGAGTTCGTCCTGTGTCAGCCCGCGCCTCCGTCGGCATGCTTTGACTCTCCGTCCGAAGACCTGCGTCATCGAATTCATCGACCGTTCCTTCTCCCCGGCAGGCTAAAGGGAGCGGTCGAAGGCGGAACCGTCTGTGCGTCAGTAATCGCTATGCAAGATGTCTGAAAGTCGGTATACTGCCGAGCGGGCAACCCACATCGCTGTCGTGATGGGCATTCTGTGATCAAGTGGTGGCCTTCGCCAACCGCATCTCTGGCCGCTCGTACCAGGGCTGAATCACAAATCTCTGCGCGATGGGCTGCGCCAGGGAGGAGCCTTTGTGCCAATTTCCGTCGCTTGCCCAACCTGCGGTGCTAAGTCTCAAGTCCCTGATAGCTCCGCCGGCGCTCGCGGGAAGTGCCGCGCATGCGGAACCGTCATCCAAGTCCCCGCGAAACCGCGGAAGGCTTGCTGCGCGTGCGGGATTGATGTCATGGGCCAGCCTCGAACAAAGGACGGGGAGGGCCGGTACTTCTGCAATCCTTGCTGGATGAAGCGCCAAGACCCCGTTTCGGAACTTGATGCCCATCCCGCCGCATCCGATGAGCTTCTCGCTTGCCCGCAATGCGGCGGCGTATTTGGCATCGATGAGATGGACGTGAGCGGCGTATGCATCCGTTGCGCCACCCAGCCGGCCGCGCGACAAACGAAATTTCAGACAACAACGAAGTCATCGTTCTGGTCAACCAACACCGGCATTGTCACCGCCATCCTCGTCCCGCTCTTTCTAATCGGCGGCGCGATTGGTGGTTGGTTTCTCTGGTCATCTCACGCCGAGCGACAGGTGCGTAACGAGATCGCGCGGCTGAAAGAAACTGGCGATCAGCGGCTCGTGGGCGGCGACGCTGAAGGGGCATCGGCGCAGTACGCGAAGCTGTTGCCCGAAGATGGGCAGAAACCGAATGACGGATCACACGACCAGTAGCGGCTGATCCGCGGATTCATCTGGGCAAGTCTATGAGGTGCGGGGCCGAGGACGGCGGAGCGTGTCGGAGGGCCTTTCGCCGAAGAGATGGACGTAGTCGTGGGTGAAATGGCCGAAGTGCCAGAAGCCCCATTGCAGCGCCGTCATGCTGATCGAGGTGACGCTCGGGTCGGCGCCTTCGAGGTCGGCGCGGACGCGGTGAAGCCGCCGCACCTTGAGGTACGTGTTGGGGCCGACGCCCGTGATCTGGTGGAACGCCAGCCGCAGCGACCGCTCGCTCACGTCCGCGACCGCGCAGATGTCGGCGATGGAGATGCCGTCGGCGAGGTGCGCGAGGATGAACTCCTCGGCGCGGCGGACGATCGCGCTGCGCGACCCGACCCAGCGCGGCTCCGGGACTGACCGCTGCTCGTCGGTGACGAGCGCGGCCAGGCGCACCATCAGCTCATCGTGCAGCGCCTTGCGGCCCCGCTCGTCCTCCAGCGCCGCGGGCGTGTTGGCCGCGATGTCGAGCACCGAGAGGACGTAGGCTCGCAATCGCTCCGTCACGTCGCGGGAGGGGCGCAGGCACGCGAAAGATGGTTGCGGCAAGACCAAGTCGCGGCCGGACAGGTCGAAGACAAACCGCTGGAGCTCGGCCTGGTCAACGGTGATGGACCAGTCCCGATAAGCGTTGGTGGCCGTGCCGTCGAATTCGCCGCCGGGCTGATAGAGCAGCACTTTGTCCGCGCTGAGCCGCTCCCCGTTGATCACCCCTTCGTTCCGTTCGTCGAGCAGGGCGAACGTCAACTCCTTCGCGGAGACGTCACCCTGCGCGCGGACGGGAAGGCTCAACTGATTCACGTGAACGGCGCTGAGCCCCAGGTCCGCCCGCGCGATCACGCCGCGGAGCGCTCCCGATCCCAGTTGAACGAAGTCGAACGCGGCGCCGCGCACGACTTCGCGGAGGTGGTCGAGTTCCGTGATCGACGCGAAGACAGATCGTTCGGAGTGGCTTTGTTGGATTTTGCCGTTTTGGGATAGACCGGCGGGAGGAGACGTTGCAACATCGGCCCCCATCGGCGTGGGTGTCAGGGAAGCCGACATGCCGAGCAGCTTAACGCCGGCCGTACGACCGGGCAAAAACCTGCAAACATGGTGCTGGCCCACACGATGCTCGTCGCCCGCTGCGATCAACGCGTCGCCTTCGTCAACGCCGGCCTGCAGGCGGTCGAGCAGGTTCGCCAGGAGCCAGGGTGCTTGGACTGCCGAATGCTTCACGACGTCGGTGGCGACGGAACCTTCATCGTCATTGAGGAATGGACTTCGATGACGCAGCTGCGACGCCATTTTCGAGGCGCGGGGTACCGGCGGATGCTGGCATTGATGGAGATGTCTGCATGTACGTGCGCCGCGTCGTTCCACACGATCCGGTGCACGGCGGGCATGGAACTGGTTCACGAGGCGCTGGCGAAGGCGGATCAGTCGCCCTGAGATCGACAAAGGAAAGGTCATCGCGATCAAGCATGCGAAAGGGACTCACTATGAAACTCGTGACACTTCAAGCGTTCGTCGCCACGTTGATCGTCGGATTCGCCAGCGCTGTACTGGCTGCCGACAACATCGATCGCACCGTGCTGCCGATCGCCGAGCCGAAGGTCGAGACGATCTCCACGCTCGACGCGCGCGACGCGAAGCCGCCGCCGCGCTTTGAGGTGAAGGCCCCGCAGGGCGCGCCGAACGTCGTCATCGTGCTCATCGACGACATCGGCTTCGGTCACAGCAGCGCGTTCGGCGGACCGATCAACATGCCGACGCTGGACAGGCTCGCCAACGGCGGACTCCGCTACAACCGCTTCCACACCACCGCGCTGTGCAGCCCGACGCGCGTGGCGCTGCTGACCGGCCACAATCACCACCCTAACAACGCCGGCGCGATCATGGAGCTGGCGACGGCGTTTCCCGGCAACACGGGCGTGCGCCCGCGGGAGATCACGACGCTCGCCGAGATCCTGAAACAGAACGGCTACAGCACCGCCGCGTTCGGCAAATATCACGAGACCCCGCCGTGGGAGGTGTCCGTCTCCGGTCCGTACGACCGCTGGCCGACGGGTTCGGGGTTCGACAAGTTCTACGGGTTCATCGGCGGCGAGACGAACCAGTGGGCGCCGGCCATCTTCGACGGCGTCACGCGCATGGAGACGCCCGCGACACCGGGCTACCACTTCACCACTGACATGACGAACAACGCGATCAACTGGGTCAGCGCCCAGAAGTCGCTCACGCCCGACAAGCCGTTCTACATGTACTACGCCACCGGCGCGACGCACGCGCCGCACCACGTCGCCCCCGAATGGATCGCCAAGTACAAGGGGCAGTTCGCCGGCGGGTGGGACAAGCTGCGCGAGCAGACCTTCGAGCGGCAAAAGAAGGTCGGCGTCATCCCGCAGGACGCCAAGCTCACGCCGCGTCCCAAGGAAATCCCCGCGTGGGACGGCATGAATGATCAGCAGAAGAAGCTGTTCGAGCGGCAGATGGAGACGTTTGCCGGCTTCGCCGAGCACACCGACAACGAAGTCGGCCGGCTGGTCGCGCAGCTCGAAAAGATCGGCGCGCTCGACAACACCTTGTTCTTCTACATCGTCGGCGACAACGGCTCCAGCGCCGAAGGCGGACCCGAAGGCACCTACAACGAGATGATGGCCCTCAACGGCATCGTCGGCAATGCCGAACAGATGATGGAGCACATCGACGCGTGGGGCGATCCCACGACGTTCCCTCACTTCGCCATCGGCTGGGCGTGGGCGGGCAACACCCCGTTCCAGTGGACCAAGCAGATCGCCAGCCACTTCGGCGGCACGCGCAACGGCATGGTGTTCCATTGGCCCAAGGGGATCGCAGCGAAAGGCGAGATCCGCAGCCAGTTCCATCACGTCATCGACGTCGCCCCGACCGCTCTCGAAGCGGCCAAGATCCCGCATCCCAAGACCGTCAACGGCATCGCGCAGCGTCCGATGGACGGCGTCTCGATGCTCTACACCACCGCCGATGCCAAGGCGAAGGATCAGCGCACCACGCAGTACTTCGAGATGTTCGGCAACCGCGGCATCTACCACGATGGCTGGGTCGCCTGCACGCGGCATTCGATCCCCTGGCTGATGGGCGCAAAGCCCACGCCGCTGAAGGACGATGTCTGGGAGCTTTACAAAGTGGATGAAGACTTCAGCCAGGCCAACAACCTTGCGGACAAGAATCCCGACAAGCTCAAGGAACTCCAGGCTCTGTTCATGAAGGAAGCCGAGCGCAACCACGCCTTGCCGATCGACGACCGCCGCGCCGAGCGTTTCAACCCCGCCATCGCCGGCCGGCCCGACCTGCTCGGCGGGCGCAAGTCGCTCACCGTCTATCCTGGCATGACCGGAATGATGGAAAACGCCTTCATCAACGTGAAAGGCGTCCCTCACACGATCAGCGCCGAGGTAGAAGTCCCCGACGACAAGACCAGCGGCGTGATCATCGCGCAGGCCGGCTACTTCGGCGGGTGGACGCTCTACCTCAAGGAGGGCAAGCCGCACCACGAGTACAACTGGTTCGCCCTGGAGCGTACCAACATCGCCGGCGACGCGCCTCTCGCCGCCGGCAAGCACACTGTTCACTACGAGTTCATCCCCGACACGGACAAACCCGGGACCGGCGGCAAGTCGATCCTCAGCGTGGACGGCAAGAAGATCGCCGAAAAACAGATCCCCAAGACCCAGCCCTTCGCCTTCTCCGGCGACGAAGGCGCGGATGTGGGCCTCGATGCCGAGACGAACGTGTCACCGGACTACAAGCCCAACGCCAACAGCTTTACGGGCAAGATCATCAAGGTGACGGTGGAGCAGAAGTAAGCCACCCGATGTCGAGCCGGTGAAATGAACGCCACAGTGGAAGGAGCGCCCACGATGATCCGCAAACCAACCCTCATCGCCGTCGTGCTGTTGGCGGCGCTGGCATTCACAGCCGTCGGAGCGCGGGCCGCCGACCCGCTGCCGTCGTGGAAGGACGGGAAAACCAAACAGGCCATCCTGACGTTCGTCGCGGACGTGACGAAGGAGGGCGGCCCAAAGTACGTCCCGCCTGAGGAGCGCGTCGCCACGTTCGACCAGGACGGCACGCTGTGGTGCGAACAGCCAATCGTGCAGTTCGCCTTCGTCAAGGACCGGCTCAACGAGATGGTGCAGCAGAAGCCGGAGTTGCGCGACAACCCGACCGTCGCGGCGGCTCTCAAGGGCGACGTGGCCTACCTGATGGCCGAAGGCGAGCACCGCATCGCGGAACTCATCTACCTCACGCACAGCGGGATGACCACCGACGAGTTCGACGCCCTGGCCGCGCAGTTCTACAAGACGGCCAAGCATCCCAAGTACGGCGTGCTGCTCAAGGAATGCACGTACCTGCCGATGCGCGAGCTGCTCTCGTTCCTGCGCGACAACGGGTTCAAGACCTACATCTGCTCCGGCGGCGGGATCGAGTTCATGCGCGTCGTGTCGCAGGAAATCTACGCCATCCCGCCCGAGCAGGTGATCGGCAGCTCCGGCGTTCTCGAATACCAGGAGAAAGACGGCAAGGTCGTGCTGGTCAAGACCCCGAAACTGCTTTCGATGAACGACAAGCAGGGCAAGCCGGCGGGCATCGCACTGCACACTGGCCGGGTGCCGATCTTCTCCGCGGGCAACGTCCGCAGCGGCGGCGACATCGCCATGCTCCGCTATTGCCAGAGCAACAAGCGCCCGTCGATCCAGTTGCAAAAGCCGGTCGAGGGCGTGAGCATGCTCTACACGTTCGAAGACGCCAAGGCGCCCTCGCGACGCCGCACGCAGTACTTCGAAATGCTCGGCAACCGCGGCATCTACGCCGAGGGCTGGTCATACTCGAACTCGCGCTGCTGGCGCTGGTCTACACGGTGGGCCACTGGGTCTGGCGAAGCGAGATCGCCCTCGGCACGGCAAGCTGGTATGCGAACCCGGA
This sequence comes from Tepidisphaeraceae bacterium, assembly GCA_049679725.1. Taxonomy (GTDB): domain Bacteria; phylum Planctomycetota; class Phycisphaerae; order Tepidisphaerales; family Tepidisphaeraceae; genus DASYWJ01. The sequence goes on along the minus strand of JBAUGM010000514.1, from coordinate 14,213 downwards.
TGCCACAGGGCTGCATCTGACGCCTGCCGGGTATTGGTATGTCCTGGTCAGCGTCCCCATCTTCCAGTTCATGCTGTTGCGTTGGGAGATGCGATTTGTCCTCTGGTTCTGGTTCCTGTGGCGCGTCTCAAAGCTGAATCTGCACCTCGTCTCCACACACCCGGACCGGGCCGGCGGGCTCGGCTTCCTGGCGCGCAGCACGCATGCCTTCGTGCCCATCATGGTTGCCGAGAGCATTTCACTGACCGGAGTCATTGCCGAGCAGATCTTGCATGCGGGCCAGAACGTGATGAACTTCAGGATGCAAATCGCGGTGTTCCTAGTTGTCTCGGTCGCAATCATATTGAGCCCGCTGACCGTCTTCACACCGGTGCTCTCCCGCGTGAAGAGGCAAGGTTTGCGCGATTACGGCACACTGTCGGGTCAGTATGTCGAGGGGTTTGAGGAGAAGTGGGTGCATGGCGGCGCGCCGGCAGGTGAGACCCTTGTGGGCAGTGCTGACATCCAATCTTTGGCCGACCTCGCGAACAGCTACGCCGTCGTTGAAGAAACGCGTCTCGTGCCGTTCGGATCGAAGGATGTGACCCGGCTCGCCGTCACCGCGGCCGCGCCTCTTCTGCCGTTGGCGCTGACGCGGTTTTCGGCACAGGAAGTGATCGGCTACGTGTTGAAAGCTCTTTTCTGAAAAACGTGCAGAAGGAACATCCAGATGGCCTAACTTCGCCCGCGTCCGTGGTGGTTCGACAAGACCAGGCGGCCGCGGGAGATCGAATTGGAAAAGTGATTGCGCGCGACGCGCAGCGTCAAGCGCAGACGTGCCCATGACAACCGACGATCAAAATCCGCAGCCGCCGGTCGCCGAGACACCGCCGCCACGGCGTTCGCTGTTCCGGCGCGTGGTGAGTCGCATTGTCCGCGTTGTACCGATCGCGGGGGTGCTGCTGGCCGGGCTTTGGGCTCTGGGTGCGTTGTCGCTGGCGGACCGGGACGGTGCACCGCCGCGCATCTGGCTGCCGATCGTCTTTGGGCTCGCATTCGTTGGAGTGCTGATCTTCCTTCGGCCGCACTGGCGCGCGCGGCTCGTCGCCGCGGCGATGGTGCTCCCCGTCGCCGTGTGGTACTTCACGATCACGCCATCCAACGACCGCGAGTGGGCGCCGCAGTATGCCAAGCTCGCCACCGCGACGATCGACGGTGATCGAGTCACCCTGCACAACTACCGCGTCCTGCAGCCCGGTCCCGACGGCGTGCTGCAGCAGCAGTATGTCGATCGGACGTTCGACGTGAGCAAGCTGCTCCACACCGATCTGATCATCTCCCACTGGGGACCCAAGCGGGTTGCCCACGCCCAGATGAGTTTCGAGTTTTCCGACGGAGACGTCGTCGCCATGTCGATCGAGGTGCGCCGCCGGGCGAGTCAGAAGGGTTTCGACGCGGTCAGCAGCTTCTTCCGCAATTTCGAGCTGATTTATGTCGTCGGAAACGAACGGGCGTTGTTCGGCTCGGGCATCCTGGATGATTACCATCGCATCCACCTGTATCGCACCAACTTCACCCCGCAGCGAAGCCAGGCGCTGTTCATGCGCTACTCCAACACGCTCAATGAGCTTGTTGCCCATCCGCAGTGGTACAACACCGTCACCGACAACTGCACCACCAGCATCTACAAGCACCTGCGGAACATCCCTCCGCCGCCAGCTTTCAGTATGTCGATGCTCGTGAATGGCTATCTGCCGGAATACTGCTACCAGCAGGGAAAGCTCGACACATCGATGCCCTGGGAAGAACTGCAACGGCGGTGCGACATCAAGGAGGTCGGCCGGCGCGCGTATCACTCGCCCGACTTCTCGCGGCTGATTCGAGAGAGCGTCCCTATGCCCGGTGCAGTCGAGCGATCTTCACCATGAAGAAGCGTGAACGCCGGATTTCGTTCAGAGGTCCTGAGAGAGGTCAAGATGATCAAATGCGGTAATGCAATCCGGGTTGTACTGACGGTGATCGTGGTCGGCATCGCGGGCGTCGGTGCCGGATGCGGCGGCGGTCCGCCGCCGTTGATGCCGACGCCCAATCTCTACGCGAAGAGCGGCGTCGATCCCTTCCCCGACGTGCCGCCGGCGCTGCAGAACAATCGCGTTGAGGTGATGTACGTGACGGATCGCGCGCCGGAGAAGGGGAAGGACGGGAAGCCGACTTCGCCCGATCACGCGAACTACGGCACCGGACGTTCCCGCTCGACCGCGTTTGGCGTGGCGGAGATGCAGATCGGCAAGGAGGACCTGTCGTGGGACGAGCTGGTGCAGGCCAGCCGGTCGGCCAAGCGGAAGAAGAAGCTGGACCTGACCGTCGTTTCCGCACGCGAGCTGGCACGCTTCGCGCCCACGCCGCCCAAGTTGATCTTGTCCGACGAGGAGCTCACTCACGGCCATGCGACGACGACCACCGACCCGGCGCAGCAGGAAGCAGAGAAGAAGTTCATTGCGGAGCTGACCGCCCGGCTGGCGAAGACGCCGCGGAAGGAAGTCTTCCTCTTTATCCACGGTCACAACGTGGGGTTCCACGGCGGGATCTTCAACATCGGCGAGCTGTGGCACTTCCTGGGGCGTGAAGGCGTCCCGATGTCCTATTCCTGGCCGGCGGGACAGGGCATGCTGCGGGCGTACGGGTACAGCGAGCAGTCAACCCGGTTCACGATTTTTCATCTCAAGCAAACGCTGAGGCTGATCGCATCCTGTCCGGCCGTTGAGAAAGTCAACATCATCGCACACAGCCGTGGGACGGCTGTTACATCCGACGCCGTCCGCGAACTCGTCATTGAGATCCGAGGCACCGCTAACCCGCAAAAGACTCTGAAGCTGGGGACTGCCGTCCTCGCGGCCGGGGATATCGACATCGACGTCGTCTTCGCGCAAAACGTGGCGGAGCGGGACGACCAGGGCGTCGAGCGAACCGCCCTCTACATCAGCGAAAAGGATGACGCGTTGGGCATCTCAAAATGGCTGACCGGCGGGAGCGGGCGGCTGGGGAGCATGGATGCCAAGCTCCTCAGCAAGGATGAAATCAAAACGCTGCGCCACTCGCGTAAGCTTCAGATCATCGACGCCGACGTGAAGAGCCTGGGCAGCTTTGGCCACAGCTATTTCCTCGACAGTCCCGAGGTCACCTCGGACCTGATTCTGCTCCTGCGCTATCAACTGCCCCCTGGGGGCGACGGGCGCCCGCTGGGCGTGTCCGACAGGGGGTTTTGGATCATCAACGACGGCTACCCGGGAAAGATCACCGCCCCGTAGTCTGGGAAAGGCAAAGGGACATAGGCTCGATGAAGGGGACGCAGTTCGGTTTATGGCGCGCCTGTCGCGTTTTGCCGTTCTCGGATAGCTGACCCACCCCCTCGCGGTACGCTGGGATCCGTTCATCCCCGGGCGCAACACGAAGGAGGCTCATCCATGACCGTCTCACACCGCGCAACGCGGTACGCACGACTCGCTGCGCTGTCCGCGGTGATCAGTCTCGTCATCGCTCAGCCGACGGGTGCTCAAGAGAGCGAGGCGGCCGCGACGACCGCGCCCGCCACCACAGCGCCGGCGGCGGTGGAAGCCGTCCTTCCCATCCCGGATTACTCCGGCGACGTGTGGGAGCGCTCGTTCCTCCTGGGCGACCTGGGCGGCGATCGCACCGACCTGGCTGAGAAGGGGGTGCAGTTCAACGTCGATTGGGTGCAGACGGCTCAATCGGTCGTCGACGGCGGGAGCGACACGGGCACGAAGTACGGCGGATCGCTCGACTACCTCCTTTACATCGACCTGTACCGCATGGGGTTGATGCCCGGGGCGTTCATCAAGGTGCGGGCCGAGTCGCGCTACGGCGAGTCGGTGAACGACATGTCGGGCGCCATCTTGCCGGTGAGCACCGATGGCTTCTTCCCGCTGACCGATTCGATCGACGAGGACATCGCCATCACCGTCACGGCGGTGACGTACTACCAGTACCTCTCCGAGAAGTTCGCCCTGTTCGGCGGCAAGCTGGACTCGCTCGACAGCGATCTGAACGAGTTCGCCTCCGGCCGGGGCAACTCGCAGTTCCTGAACACGCAACTGGTCTTCAGCCCCACGCTCGCCCTCATGCCCTACAGCACGATCGGCGGGGGCGCGATCCTGATGCCAACGAAGAACCTCACGATCAGCAGCCTGGTGGTGAGCCTCAACGACTCGTCAACCACGACCGGATTGGGCGACAACGAGTTGGAGGAAGGCTGGGCGTGGGCCAGCGAGGCGAGCTTCCAGTACCGGGTCGGCAAGCTGCCGGGCGGGACGAACATCGGCGCCGTCTACCTCTGGGACACCGAGTTCTTCGACTTCAGCGGGCGCTTCACGTTCGCTCCCGGCGAGGCAATCGTACCCCCAACCACCAGCGACACGTGGATCGCCTACGTGAGCGGTTGGCAGTACCTGTTCGCCAGGGACGGCGCCGACGGGCCGCTCAACCTCGCCAACGGCGAACCGGATCGCGAAGGCTTCGGCGTCTTCTGGCGCGCCGCGGTCGCCGACGACGATGTGAACCCCACGCAGTGGAGCCTCAGCGGCGGCGTCGGCGGCAAGGGGATGATCCCCGGGCGCGCGCGTGATTTCTTCGGCGTCGGCTACTTCTACAACAGCGTCCAGTCCTCGCGGCTGACCAGCGCCCTCGGCCTCGACGACCACACGCAGGGGTTTGAGTGCTTCTACAACATCTCGTTGACACCGGCGGCCCAGCTCACGCTCGATGCGCAGTTGATCGATTCCGCCGACTCGGATCTCGATACGGGCGTGGTGCTCGGAATGCGGCTGAAGATCGAACTGTGAAGTGCGGGGGAGATCAAGTCGCCGAAACGAACGACTCCATCAAAAGCGAGCAGGCCCGGCACTGTTATCGATGAAGGAGGGCGGTGAGACGGCTTACAGTGGCCCCGTCGAGTTCGGCCGTGCCAGCGAGGAAGAGTTCAACTGGCGTCCCGCTGGCTCCACTGAGCGGGACGTGTTTCACGTCTCGCAGCAAATCGAATGGTTTTCTTGGGACAAACTCAAGATTTCCAGAGTTCAATCGCACGGTTTTGAGCATGACGCTCAAAATCGTGCGTTTTGCGTTGTAGTCCGCGCTAAACCAACGCTCCGTCAGGTTTTGCGAAAGTTCAAACGCCTTGATGGCCAAGTCGGCGATCTGGCGGTCGTCGCGGTCGCGATCAGCGAGACGCCGTGGTACGGGCCGTACGGGTTGAGCACCTGTGTGGCGAAGAAGCCCGGCAGCATCTCCACGTCGTGGATGCCGGTTTCGACGTGAATGTTGCCCAGCGCCGCCCGCACCTTCGACTGCGGCCAATCGCCGGCAATGTTGCAGGGCCGTCATGCTGATCGAGGTGACGCTCGGACCGGCGCGTTCGAGTTCGGCGCGGACGCGGTGCAATCTTCTCACCTTCAGGTAGGTGTTGGGGGCCGACGCCCGTGATCTGATGGAATGCCAGTTGCAGTGACCGCTCGCTCACGTCGACGACCGAGCAGATGTCGGCGATGCAAATGCCCTCGCTGAGATGCGCGAGCATGAATTCCTCGGCACGGTGGACGATTGCGCTGCGCGACCCGACCCAGCGCGGCTCCGGGGCCGATGTCTGCTGCTCGTCGGTCACGACCGCGGCCAGGCGCATGACGTACGCGCGCAACCGCTCGATCACGGCACGGGACGGATGCAGGCACGTGCACGGGGCTCGCGGCAGTGCCATGTCTCGGCCGGAGAGACCGACGCTGAGCGTTCCCGATCCCAACTGAACGAACTCCAGGGAGGCCCCGCGCGCAACCTCGCGGAGGTGGTCGAGTTCCGAGATCGACGTGAAAGTCGATCGTCCGGAACGGTTTTGCTCGATTTTTGCATTTTTGGGATAGATCGGCGGGAGGAGGCGGCGCAAGATCTGTTTCAGTCGGCACGGGTGTTGGGGAGGCCGACGTAGACATATGTGAGCAGCCCAACTCCGGCCGCATGACCGGGCAATGACTCCAACATGGTGTTTGCCCTCACGACGCTCGTCGCCCATCGAGAACAAAAGGGGCGAGTTCGTGAAGGCCGGCCTGCTCGCGGTCGAGCAGGTTCGAGCGGAACCGGGATGCGCGGGGTGTCAGCTTTTTGCGGTGGTGGGCAGCGACGGAACGTTCGTCGTCATCGAGGAATGGGACTCCATGGCCATGTTACGGCGTCATCTTCTCGGAGAGGCATACCGGTCGATGACCTGGGAGTCCGCGACAACACCATCTCTATCTTCACGGCCGACAACGGGTCGGAAACACCGCCCCATGGCAACACCACGACCGTCGAACAGGCCACCCCGGGCTCGGCCGGCCCGTGGCGCGCCAGCATGATCACGCCTTTTGAGGGAAGTCTGCGGGTGCCGACAAGACGTGGACACCAGGCGATGTCGAGTTGGTCGATTGACACTCGTCGCGGGGAACAGAACGTAAGTGGGATTTCAGGAGAGCGAGCCATGAAACACGAGCCAAGTGATGAACAAGTCGTGCGGGATGAATCTACCGCCGACCAACGACCCATGACTCGCCGCGATGCGATCAAGGCCACGGGTCTGGCTGGCGCCGCGGCTCTATCGACAGCCGCGGTGTCGTGGGCGCAGACCGCGGGCGAGAAACCCGCAACGCCGATCGCCCAAGGCGCAGTCGCGCCCGCGAACCCCTACGGCGGCGTGCCCAGCGGCGGGATCACCTTCCCGCCGTACTTCCGCCCGACGCCGTACCTCAAGAGCAACAACATCTACCACCCGGGCCAGGAACCGATCGGCCCCGACGAGATGCGCATCTCCTTCATCGGCAGCACGCCGATCCCCGTCACCAAATCGCAGGCCGGCACCTGCATCATGGTCGAGCTCGGCAACGGCAGGAAGTTCTTCTTCGACTTCGGCTCCGGCTGCATGCGCAACATCATCGCGATGGGGGTGGCGCTCCAGACCGTCAACGACATCTTCTTCACCCACCTGCATGTCGATCACTACGCCGACCTTCCCTACCTCTTCGCCTTCGCGCCGTGGATGGGTCGCTGGAAGCCGCTGCGCGTGCACGGGCCGTCCGGCCGCACGCCCAAGGACGGCATCAAGCACATGATCGAAGGCATGAAGATGATGACCCATTGGCACACCGACTCGTTCAACTGCTGCCCGATGGGGGATGGGTATGAGGTCGAGGTCAACGAATTCGATTTCCGCGATGACAACGGCGTCTGCTACGACAAGGACGGCGTCACCATCCGCCACTGGCGGCGGTCGCACCTCAAGGACGGCTCCAGCGCCTACCGGCTCGACTGGAACGGCCTCTCGTTCGTCTGGACCACCTCGGTTACGACGAGGACCTGATCCCCGAGATCCTCGCCGGCATTCGCGTTCACTACGCCGGCCTGTTCCAGTTCGGCGCGCCTGATGTCGTCGTCGTCAACGTCACCAAGGATGCGGTCTGGACGCGCAAGGCCGCGCTCCCCGAAGCCGGCAACATGTCGCGCCCAACCCCGCGAGAGGCCGTCGAACTCTTCGGCCTCACCCCGACGAACCTGCAAGTCGCGTTTCCCGATCCCCGCCACAATCCCGCCGACATCCAGGAGCAGGTTGTCCGCGATCGCGAGATCGACCCGAAGAAGTATTACCCGCCGGACGTGTACCGTGAGCCGCAGCGGAACTTCCCCAGGGGCCTGAAGATGGATGTCCGCCCGATGATCCAGAAGAAACTTCGTGAAGGGCAGGCCAAGCTCACAGCCGAGCAGGAAAAGCTGCAGAAAGTCATCGATGCCCTCGAGGCGGCGGAGCCGAAATGACCGCGACGATTCCACCAGTCACGCAAGCCATTCCGCTCACGGTCCTGACCGGCTTTCTCGGCGCGGGCAAGACGACGCTGCTCAATCGCATTCTGACGAGCGGGCACGGGCTGCGAGTGGCCGTGCTGGTGAACGACTTCGGCTCGATCAACATCGACGCCGAGCTCGTGGTCGGCGTTGAGAACGATGGAGACATCATCAACCTCGCCAATGGGTGCGTTTGCTGCAACATCCGCGACGACCTGGTCGCCGCGGTGACGCAGGTGATGGCGCGGCCCGAGCAGCCCGAATACATGCTGCTTGAAGCCAGCGGCGTGGCCGACCCATCCGGCATCGCGCTGACGTTCATGGATGAAGGCATGCGCGACCGCATCCGGCTCGACAGCATCATGTGCGTCGTGGACGCCGAGCAGGTCTTCGCCGCGCCGGAGATGATGGAGTTGAAGCTCCGCCAGGTGGCGTTCGCGGATATGCTCATCCTGAACAAGGTCGATCTTGTCACGCCGCAGGAGATCGAGCGGATCAGGGCATGGCTAGACGAGCGGTTCCACCGCTATCGGCTCGTCGAGGCGTCCGGCGGAAACGTGCCGCTGGAGATCCTCTTGTCGGTTGGCAGGTTTGATCCGGCACAGCTCGACGAGGGCGGCTCGCAGCACGACCAACATCATTCGCACGCTTTCCGCACGTGGAGCTACGAAACGGAGCAGCCGCTTTCGTTGGAATCACTGCGTGAAACGGCGCGCAAACTCCCAGCCAGCATCTACCGGTGCAAGGGCGTCGTTCACACCGCCGACGACCCGAGTCGCCGCGTCATCCTTCAGGTGGTCGGCAAGCGCGTGGATATCGCGGTCGGCGATGAATGGAATGGCCGCGAGCCGCGCACACGGATCATCGCCATCGGCGCACGCGATGGCGTGGATGGAGCGGCGCTGCGCGAGATGTTTGACCGATGCCGTGATCGAGCTGAAATGACCGCACAAGAAAGGCGAGGCTGAACGCCAATGCTCGTCAACGCCTTACCCATTTGGGGTGTTCTTGTGGGGTCGATCATCGTCGTGATGGTCGCCATCGAACTCGGCTACCGGCTTGGGCAGGCAATGCACCGGCGATCCGAGGATGAGAAGGAATCTCCCGTCTCGGCGATCGCCGGCGCCATCCTTGGGCTGGCGGCGTTCATGCTGGCGTTCACGTTTGGCATCGTCTCGGAGCGGTATGACGCAAGAAAGTCGCTGGTGCGCGAAGACGCGGTCGCCATCCGCACCGCCTGGCAGCGCGCGGACTTCCTGCCGGAATCGGACCGCGCCGAGGCGAAGTCCCTCCTGTACAAGTACGTCGATGATCGCGTGAAATTCGCGGAGCAAGGCACACTGCATCCGGAGCGCGTCAAGGGCGTGATGGGCGAGACCCGCCGAATCCAGGAACGGCTGTGGAACATGGCGGTCGCCAACGCGCGAAAGGACATGAACTCAGACGTCGCCGCGATGTACATCGACGCGCTGAACGATGTCGAAGCGGTTCACGCGACGCGCGTGGCGGTCGGGATTCAGGCGCGCGTCCCCAACGAGATTTGGCTCGTGCTCTACTGCATCACGATCATCGGCATGATCGGCGTGGGCTACCAGACGGGAATCGCGGGATCGAAACGGTCTCTGGCGCGGCCATTCGTGGCGCTGGCGTTCGCGATGGTCTTCGCGCTGATCGCCTCGCTTGATCGCCCCGACAGCGGCATCATGAAGGTTACCCAACAACCGCTGATCGATCTTCGCGAATCCATGGCCCCAGCGACTGTTGGTGCGGAGCGCGAGTGAGCAGGACAAATGTACGCGAGCTCATCGAGCCAGAGTGACCTGAAAGGGAAGCCAACGATGAAACGCCGATCTGAAATTCTTGTCGTGCTCGCAATGATGGTGTTCGGCGCCGCCGGCGCGGGATGTGGCGGTGGGCCGCCGCAGTTGATGCCGACGCCCAACCTCTATGCAAACGGAGACGTTGACCCGTTCCCCGACGTCCCGCCGTCGCGGCAGAACAACCGCGCCGAGGTCCTCTACGTGACCGACCGCGCGCTCGAAAAGGATTCGACGCCCGAGAAGCCCATCTACGGCCACAAGCGCTCGCGCTCCGTGGCGTTCGGCGTGGCGGAGGTCGAGTTCGGTGAGGACGTCCCCTGGGACCAGCTCGTCGAGGCCAGCAAGTCGTCGAAGCGGAAGGTCAAGCTCCCCGTGGAAGTGACCAAGGTGACGGAAATCGATCGCTTCCCGCCGACACCCAAGACGATCATCGAGATCCCCTCGCCCGCGCAGGCCGCGACCCAGCCGGACAGGGTGCCGTCGGCGACCGAAGAGGAGGTCCACGAGGCGCTCGTGCGCTGCCGGGAGGAGCTCTCGAGGCGGCTGGCGGACACGCCGGTGAAGGACGTCTACGTGTACATCCACGGCGTGAAGACCGAGTTCGAGGGGGCGGTTAAGACGTCGGCGGAGCTGTGGCACTTCATGGGTCGGACCGGCGTTCCCGTCGCGTACACCTGGCCCGCGGGGGGCAAGGGGCTGCTGCGCGGTTACAACTACGACTACAACTCCAGCGAGTTCACCGTCTACCACCTGAAGGAGACGCTCAAGGCGATCGCCGGCTGTCCCGACGTGCGCAAGGTCCACATCATCGCGCACAGCCGCGGCACGGACGTGGCCGTCACGGCCGTGCGCGAGCTGCACCTGGAGATCAGCGGCAGCGGGCGCTCGACGCGCGAGGTGCTCAAGCTGGGCACCGCCGTGCTCGCGGCGCCGGACCTCGACGTGGACGTGGTCATCCAGCGATCCGCCACCGCGCGGCTGGGCAAGGTGGCCGAACGGACCATCGTCTACATCTGCAAGGACGACGAGGCGCTGGGCTTCTCGCGGCTGCTCTTCGGAGGCTTGAGGCTTGGCACGCTTAAGGCGGACATCTTTTCCAAGGAGGAGTTGTCGGCGCTGCGCAAGGGTTCGTACGTGGCGATCATCGACGCGCGCGTCACCAAGCCCGGGGCGTTCGGCCACAACTACTTCTATTCCAACCCCGCCGTCAGTTCCGACCTGATCCTCGCGATGCGCTACGAGAAGGCGCCCGGCGCCGAGAACGGGCGGCCACTGGGAATCGAGGAGCACGGGTTCTGGTACATCACGGACAAGTATCCCAAGCAAAGCAAATGACCGTCCCATCGCCCCGCGCGCGGGCGCGATGCGACCGGCGTCCAACGGAAAGGAGCGGCATCATGTCGCGACAGATCTGTGCGGCTTTGGCAATGTCCATCCTCGTGCTGACGGTCGGATGCGCCGGCAAGAAGGCCCCGCTGCCCAGCGGGTTCATCAGCGACTACTCCAGGCTGGCTGTGGCCGATGACGGGGCGATGCAGTATCGCTCGCCGCGGCTCAGGGAATACTCGACGTTCATGATCGACCCGGTGGAGTTCCGCGCGGCGCGGAAGGAGTCGTCGCTGACGCCGCAGGAGAGGGCCGAAGTGGCACGCTACTTCAAGAACGCACTGGAGCAGGAGCTGACCAAGCGCGGCTACAAGCGCCGCCGGACACGCGCTGGCGGTCGGCGCCGGCCTTGACCCTGCCAGCGCCCGCCGGCATGCTTCGTCACGACCTCGCGCAGTGGCGGCAGGATGTGCTTCGCGATGATGCGGTGACCCTCGGCCGTGGGGTGGATTCCGTCCGGCTGGTTCAGCGACGCTTCGCCGCCCACGCCTTCGAGCAGGAAGGGGACGAGGGCGACGTCCTGTTCCTTCGCGACGCGCGCGTAGAGGTCGCGGAACTGCGTCGTGTACTCCGGGCCGTAGTTCGGCGGGATGAGCATGCCGAGCAGCAGCACGGACGCGCCGGCGTCGCGCGACTTCTTCACGATCGAGCGAAGGTTTTCCTCGGACGCCTTCAGGTCCAGCCCGCGCAACCCGTCGTTGCCGCCGAGGCCGACGACGATGACGTCGGGGGATTGGCGCAGGAGCCAGTCGAGCCGCCGCAGGCCGCCCGCGGTGGTGTCGCCGCTGACGCCGGCGTTGACGACCCGGATGGACAAGCCTTCTTCATCGAGCAGTGTGGCGACCAGGGCGGGGAAGGCTTGATCCGCTTCGAGGCCGAGGCCGGCGGTGAGACTATCGCCGAGGAAGACGACGCGGGGACCCGTGGCGGGTTGTGTCGCGGGTGGTGGTGAATCGCTTGCCCCGGCGGGCGGCGCGGGGTCGGGGCGGTCTTCGCCGTTGCAGCCGGCAAACGCGCCGAGAAGCAGGCCGAGGATCGCGATCACGAATCTAGCGGATCTCAGGATGACAACTCCAAGGATGCTCAAGAATCAAGAACACTCGCTCGGACGACCGCACGCGCGGCCGCTACAATCGCCCGCCCCGCGCATGGTTCCTGCGCGAATGGCGTGGACGACCTGACCCGCGATGATAGCGCATCCCGATGCCCAACGATAACCCCATCATTCAAACCCAAAGCCTGACCCGCCAGTTCCGTTCCGGCCCGCGGACGATCACCGTGCTCAACGACGTGAGCGTCGCCATCGCGCGCGGCGAGTTCGTCGCGGTCATGGGCCCATCGGGCAGCGGCAAGTCGACGCTGCTCGCGCTGCTCGCCGGGCTCGATCGACCGTCGGCCGGATCGGTGAGCATCGACGGCGAACCGATCGAAGCCCTGAGCGAGAGCGGGCTGGCGCTGCTGCGCCGGCGGAAGATCGGATTCGTCTTCCAGTCGTTCCAACTGCTCGCCAACTTCACCGCAACGGAGAACGTGATGCTGCCCGTCGAACTGCTCGGCCTCCCGAAGCCGCGCGAGCGAGCGGGCGACTTGCTCGCGCGCGTCGGGTTGGGCGATCGCGGGCATCACTACCCATCGCAGCTCTCCGGCGGCGAGCAACAGCGCGTCGCGCTGGCTCGCGCGTTCGCGCCGGACCCGGCCGTGCTATTGGCGGATGAGCCGACGGGCAACCTCGACGGCGAGAACGGGCGGATCGTGCTCGACATGATGCTGGAGCTGCGCCGCGACCACGGCACGACCCTCGTGCTCGTCACGCACGACCCCGAACTGGCTGCCCTGTCCGATCGCGTCATCCGATTGCGCGACGGGCGCGTTGTAGACGGCGCGGCCGCGCATGCGACGGCGCATGACACGGCGGAGGCAACGTCATGACGATCGCGCAGTATGCCCGTCTTGCCCTGCGCGAATCACGCCGGTCACGCGGCCGGATCGGCCTGTTCATGGCGTGCATCGCAGTCGGCGTGGCGGCGGTCGTCGTCGTCGCAGGGCTGTCGGCGGGCGTGATTGACGGCGTTCGCGCCGAGGGCCAGCGCCTGATGGCGGCGGACGTGATCGTCGAGGGCCGGCGCCCACTCCCGCCGGAGTTGGACGACGTCCTAAACCGCTTCGCGCCGGCAAAGGCGCGCGAGCGAGCGACGGCGGTTGAGCGTGCCGACGTGCGCGAGTTCGTCAGCGTCGTCACCGCCGCCGCGACCGCGAGTCACCTCGCGGAGTTGAAGGTCGTGCAGGGCGGCTACCCGTTCTACGGCACGCTGCGGCTTGACCCGCCGAAGGGTTTGTCGGAGTTGCTCGCGCCGGACGCGGTCGTCGTCGCATCCGATCTGTTGGAGCGGCTCGGCATCGCCGTGGGCGGTGAGCTGCGCATCGGCGGAGCGCCGTTTCGCGTCGCGGGCACCGTCGTCGAAGAGCCCGACAAGCTCGAGATCACGTTCACGCTCGGCCCGCGCGTCTTTCTCTCGCCCGAGGGGCTCGCGCGGACCGCGCTGATCGACCGCGGCAGCCGCGTCGAGTACCGCGCGATGCTGAAGCTGCCGGACGGGGCAACGGCCGACGATGCGGAACGGCTGAAGTCGGCGATCGAGCGCGGACTCGGCGATTCGGAGTTCTTCCGCGTCCGCACTTTTACCGAAGCCCAGCCGCAGCTTCGCCGAAGCTTCGAGCGCATGGGGCGGTACCTCGGCCTCGTGGGGTTGCTGTCGCTGCTCGTCGGGGGCGTGGGGGTGGCGCAGGTCGCGCGGGCCTGGCTGGCGAGTCGGATGGACGACATCGCGATCATGCGCTGTCTCGGTGCGACGCCGTGGGAAGTCGTCATTCTCTTCCTTGCGCAGGTCGTGGCGCTGGCGCTGATCGCGAGCATCGCAGGAGCGGCACTCGGAACGGCGATACACTGGCTCCTGCCAACGATGCTCGGAGGACTCCTCCCCGCGGACCTGATTCGCCCGTGGCAGCCGGCGGCGATCGTGCGCGGGATGCTGCTTGGCATTGCCGTCGCGATCGTCTTCACGCTGCCGTTGATGGCGGGATTGCGGCGCGTTCCGCCGGTGCGCGTGCTGCGGCGCGACGCGGAGCCTGTTCGGGCGGGATGGTTCGGGC
>JBAUGM010000513.1:0-14255 GCA_049679725.1 Tepidisphaeraceae bacterium | reverse complement strand
GCGCCGGCGCTGCCGCAGCGGCGCCCGCGGCGAAGGCCGCCCACTAGAGACTAGTCGTTCAGCCGCAATCGACGACATTGCCCGATCTGGCACGCCCGCGCGCGTTCCCTTATCATTTCCGCCCATGAGCGAATCGACCAGCGCACATGGGACGACGTTGGACTACCGCGGCCCCGGCATCCGTCGCGCGTCATCGCTCGCCAGGATCGGCGGCGCGCTTGGCGTCGCGGGAACGCTCATCGGCTTCGCGATCTTCATGGGCGCCTGCGCCGGTTTCGGCGCGGCGTTCGCGCTCTCGCCCATCCCGCTCATCCTTGGCGTCGTGGGATTGGCGCTGACGATCGTCGGCGGGTTTTTCTCGGAAGACGTCGGCCTCGAAGACCCGCAGGTCGTCGCCTGCTACGCGATCAACGTCGCCGTCATCGCCGGCGCGATGCTGGAGCTGGCGATGTGGAAGGGCTGGCCGATCTTCCACATGTAAGGCTCGCGCGTTTCGCGCGCGACGGTCCTGCGATCCGCGACCGCACGTCATCCCGAGGGGAGTTTTACGACCCGAGGGATCTCGGGTTCACAAGTCGTTCTCAAGCCCGAGATCCCTCAGGTCGCTTGAACTCCCATCGGGATGACGTGTCTCTCGTTTGCCCCGCCACCTAATTGACGCCCATCCCCTTCAGATTCTTCAAACTCATCTCCAGGCTCTCAAACGGATCGCGCTGGCACACATCCTGCTCGACGATGTACCACTGCACGCCGATCTCGCGGCAGGCCTGCAGGATGCCGGGCCAGTTCAGGTTTCCCTCGCCGACCTCCGCCATGAGCTGTTGCCGCTCGGGCGTGATCGCCATGTCCTTCAGGTGAACGCAGGGCAGGCGTCCCTTGACGTTGTTGATCCAGACGATCGGGTCGGCGCCGCCATGGGCGATCCAGTAGGTGTCGATCTCCCACCACACCGATGGGTCGAGCTCTTCGAGCAGGATCTGCAGCGCCGTCTTACGGCCTTCGAAACGGGCGAGCTCGTGGCTGTGGTTGTGGTAACCGATCTCGAGGCCGGAGCCTTTGAACTTCTTCGACAGCTCGCTGTAGTCGCGCGCGAAGCCGTGCCAGTCCGCGGCCGTCGGGTTCTTCGGGAAGAACCCGCCGACGGCGGTATACTTGCAGCCCCAGAGCTTGTGCTCGTCGATGACCGCCTGCGTCTCGGCTTTCATCCGGTCAAACGGCGCGTGCGTTGCGCAGCACGTGAGCCCCTCGCCTTGAAGGATCGACGCCAGCTCCTTCGGCTCGATCTTGCCCAGGGCGGAACACTGCACGGCGTCATAGCCCATCTTCTTCACTCGCTTCATGGTCGAAGCGATGTCGGCGGGGGTCTTGGTGAAGTCACGCAGGGTGTAGAGCTGGGCGGCCAGTTGCGACGAGGGCATGCGATATCTCCTTCGCACGCCAGCCTAGGAGGGCTCGATGCGATTGCAAGGTCGTGCGACCGAGGGTGCAAGCACCCCCGGCGTTCGGGGAGATCACTTGAGCGGATGCTGGTTCAGATCCTCAAGCGCCTCCTGCAGCGCCAACACCGCGTACGACGTCACCAGCACGGGGTTGTCTTCCATCCACCGCTTGTCGCCGGCCCAGCTGCCGTCTTCCTGCTGGAGCGACGCGAGCTTGGCGATCAGCTCGATGCGCCAGTCGTGCAGCTTGCCGGTGGGGTCGCTGAGGGTCGGCTGGTCGTATGCGTTGAGGGCGCGAGCGAGGGTGTGGTAATAGTAGTACAGGCCGTGCTGCGCCTGCGCGGGGTCGGCCAGTTTCATGCCGGGGTTTTCTTCCAGCGTCCAGTTCCGCGAGATCCAGTCCCATGCCGCCCGCACGCGCGGGTCGTCCTTCGTCAGCCCGGCGTAGATCATGCTCTTGAGGCCCGCGTAGGTCATCGAGCCGTAGCTGCGCAGCTCGCGCCGGCCGCTCTCGCCCTTGAGTTCACCGGCCATGCTCTCGCCGTTGTTGGCGGGGGTGTAGACGAAGCCGCCGTCGTCGCCGGTCCAGGGCTGGTCGTTCGTCTCGGACTGGTTCTGCATGCGCTGGATGAATTTGATGGCGGCTTGATATGCCGGGTCACTCGGTTTGAGGCCGGCGTCGTGCATCGCGTCGAGCGCGAGTTGCATGTTGCTGCCATCGGGGCGACCCTTTCGGCCGTAGCCCCATCCGCCGTACCAGGGGTTCTTGTCGTCAACGATCTTCTCACCCTTGGGACCGTCGCCGGGCGTGTGATCCGTCCACTGCAATCCCTTGAGGTATGCGATGGCCTTGTCGATGCGCGGCTTGAACGATGGCTCCTCCGCCGCCGCGAGCGCGCTGACGGCGATGGCGGTGTTGTAGTTGGCGAGCAGGTCCTTGTAGATCCCGCCGTTCTCGAGTTGGTAGGAGAGGAGCTTGTCGTAGCCCCGCTTCACGAAGTCGGTGGATGCGTCGTGCTTCGCATCCTGGACGAGCGCCTTCAGCACGATCGCCGTCATCGCCGGTGGGTCGGTCTCCTTCTGCCACCCGCCGTCGGGCTTCTGCTGCGACTTGAGGAACGCGAGGCCGCGATCGATCTGCTGCCGCGCATCCGCGGCGGGATCGGTCTGGGCATGTGACAGTGCGGGGACCAGTGCGCCGATGAGCGCGGCGAAAGGGATGAGGCGGCAACGCATGATGTCTCCTTCACGAAGGGGCTACGTCATCCTGAGGTACTCCGAAGGATCTAGCCGAGGATCAGACGCCGTTGCATTCGGAGCCAGATCCTTCGGAGTACCTCAGGATGACGGACCAGCGCGGACGACTTCCATTCTAGTCTAGTCGCCCGGGCCCCGCCCGAGTTTCCGCTTCAGCTTTTCTTCGAGCATTTCCAGCTCTTTTTGCTGCACCGCCAGCCGCTGGCGGCGCTGTTCGAGCTCGGCCGCGAGGCGGACTTCGGGGGGATCGACGTGGTAGTGCGAGTAGGGGACCTTGTAGTCCGCCGGCAGGATTTCGTGCCCGCTCGGCGGGGGGTTGGCCTTCATCTCCCGCGCCGCGCCGATCGCCAGCGTCAGGAGGAAGACGAACATCGCCGACAACCCGAGGAGCAACAGGATGACGAGCGCGCTGCCCACGTACGACAGCGCGAACGCCGCGTGCGCCAACCAGAACACCACCCCGATCGCGCCGATCGCCACCGCCCCGCGCGCCGCCGCCCGATGCTCCGCCTGCAGCCCCAGCCCCAGCGCCGCCAGCGCGATGCCGAAGAACACCCCGCCGAACACGCAGACGGTGATCGCCCGCGCAACCGAGTACGCCGGCTCCCCGCGCGGCTCAAGCCGCAGTCCGGTCGTGCGGAACGTCTCCTGCGTCGCCCACTCGCGCGACAACAGCCCGCTGCCGCAGCAGACGAACGACATCGTGAGAAACAGGATGACCCCGGCGAACTGGAACACCGTCCCGACCCCCTGCGCGAACGCGCGGGGTGGGGGGGAAGCGGGCGTTTCGCCTGCGGGCGTCTGCTGCATCCGCCAGAGTGTAATCCCGCAAGGCCGAGGGTGCTCGCACTCTCGGTCAAGCCAGGTGATCGTTGGTGAATGCCGCGAAGTCGGCGGGCGTGTTGAGGTTCGTCCAGGTCTGCGGCTGCCAGTCGTCCGGCGCGGGAAGAACCGCGGCGCCGGCAAGCTGTGCGAGCGAGTGCATCGACCGTCCGCCCCGATCGAAATGCTCGCGCAGGATCGTCAGCGCGCCTCGTCGAACTGCGAAGGGAAATGGCTCCAGATCGGCGCCGCGCCGTAGCATGACGATCGGTGCGCCGGGGTGTTTCGACAGCGCATCCTTCAGCCACAGGAGTTGCGGCGAGGTCATCCCCGGCATGTCGCACGTCGTGACGACGGCGACATCCGTCTCCATCGCCTCCAGCGCCCTCAGCACGCCGCGCACCGGCCCTTCGCCTGCAACCGGGTCCGTCACCTCACGATGAAACTGCTCGCACCCCGGCGGCCGCTCGCGGCCCGGCGCGGTGACGAGCACCGTCGGCCCCTCCCAGCGGAGACGATCGAGCAGGTACGCGAGGATCGGCTTGCCGCCCACGCGCAGCGCCCCCTTCGGCCCGCCCATCCGGCTGCCTGCCCCGCCGGCGAGGATCGCGAGCGTCGTCGCGGTCACACGGACAATCTTAGCGATGCCATGTCGATCACGAAGCGGTACTTCACGTCGCTCTTGAGCATGCGATCGTACGCCTCGTTGATCCGCTGGATGGGGATGATCTCGACCTCGGAAACGATCCGGTGCTGCGCGCAGAAGTCGAGCATCTCCTGCGTCTCCGGCAGCCCGCCGATGAGCGACCCGGCCAGCGCGCGACGCTTGAAGATGATCGGGAAGACGTTCGGCGACGGGTGCGGCGAATCGGGCGCGCCGACGAGGCACATCGTCCCGTCGCGCTTGAGCAACTCGATGTATTGATCCAGATTGTGCGGCGCCGCCACCGTGTTCAGGATGAAATCGAAACTGAGGGCGTGCCGCTTCATCTCGTCGGGGTTCTTCGAGATGACCACCTCGTCGGCGCCGAGCCGCTTCGCGTCCTCTGCCTTGCCCGGCGAGGTGGTGAACAGCACCGTCTTCGCGCCAAGCGCGTGGGCGAACTTCACGGCCATGTGCCCGAGCCCGCCCAATCCGACGACGCCGACCTTCTGCCCGGCCGACACCTTCCAGTGCCGCAGCGGCGAGTACGTCGTGATCCCGGCGCACAACAGCGGCGCAGCGGCGGCGGGATCCAGCTTGTCCGACACGTGCAGGACGAAGTGCTCATCCACGACGATCTGGTTCGAGTACCCGCCGTAGGTCATCTTCCCCGGCATGTGCTTGTCGGGGCTGTTGTAAGTAAGGACCAGGCCGTTGCAGTAGTTCTCGAGCCCTTCGCGGCAGTCCGGACACGCGCGGCACGAATCGACCAGACACCCCACGCCGACCGTTTCTCCCACCCTGAACCCCTTCACGTGGCTACCGAGCTTCGTCACCCGGCCGATGATCTCGTGCCCGGGCACGAGCGGGTAGACCGCGTTCTGCCATTCGTTGCGGACGGCGTGCAGGTCGGAGTGACACACGCCGCAGTAGAGGATCTCGATCTGCACGTCGTGATCGGTCGGCTCGCGGCGATCGAACTTGAACGGGCCGAGTGGGGTCGTGGGGCTGGTGCCCGCGTATCCGATGGCTTTCGTCACGGGGAGGCTCCTTCTCAGGTAGGCAACGGCGTGATTAGTAGGCAGCCAAAACGTGGCGGACAACCAGAAGATGTAAGAAAACGGAGGAGGTGAGATTCGAACTCACGAGACCCTTGCGGGCCTACCGGTTTTCAAGACCGGCGCATTCGGCCGCTCTGCCACTCCTCCGGCGGTTCTGCGCGAGCGTGGATTTGTCGGATTGTAGGCGATGGGTGATTATGTCTCGACCGCGAGCGGCGGGCAACTGCGACGGGGGTGATGCCTCAGCTTCCCCTGCGAAGGTGTTCTCCGGGGCGCCTCCCGGGGTCCATTGCGATGCCGACGATCGCACCGAAACACGAGCCCAAGAATCCCGCCCGCGTGGACGCCGCGCTCAAGCAGCACCTGCGGCGGATGGACGGCGAGGTGCGCTTTCGCACCGGTGTCACGATCACCTTCGCCATCGCGTTCGTGCTGCTGCTCCAGTTCCCGTTCATGCGGCCGAAGGCCACCGCCTTGATGGCGTCGTGCGCGGCGGTCATCGCGATGATCGCGGGGCTGACGGCGCTCGACGCGCGCATCCGCGGGACGAAGACGCGGGGCAAACTCCTGCGCAGCTGCCGCAGTTGCGGGTATGACCTTCGTGCGACGCCGGACGCGTGTCCCGAGTGTGGTGCCGCGATTCCCGACGAGCTGCGCCAATCCCGGGAGGCGGGCAAGGACAAGCTGTACGTTCCGAAGCAGCCGACAAAACCCGGACCATGAGCGAGGCCGCTTCTGGCGCGGTCCTTCGCGCGCGTGGAGCGTCGCCGCGGCCCACCGGGACCAATGGCTCGCCGGTTTTTCGACAACCCTCGGTTCCCCCGCAAGTTAGCTCGCCCGGTTCCTCCCCCACAATTTTTTTTGCATTTTCCGGTTGCTGAGTAATAACGATATGATACGTTGTAATAACGTTACTACTACCATCATGACCATCAAGGAAATAGCCCGCCACACTGGTCTTTCGGTCCCGACGATCGGGAACGTGCTGGGACGATCGGGAGGGCGGTATAGCGCCGAGACGCGGGCGAAAGTGATCAAGGCCGCCCGCGAGTTGGGCTATCGGCCCAACTCCTCCGCCCGCGCGATGCGGCAGGGGCGGATCGGGTGTGCGGCCCTGGTCCTCAGCCGCAGCCATCAGCAGACGCACAGCTACATCCCGCCGGGCCTGCTCGACGGGCTCGATGACGAGCTCGCCCTCCACAACATGCACCTGACGATCTCGCGCCTGACGGACGAGGAGCTCTCGACGGAGAGCTTCCTCCCGAAAGTGTTGCGCGAGTACATGGCCGACGGGATGATCGTCAACTACACGCACGCGATCCCGCAGGCGATGCTCGAGCTGATCCATACGCATCGGACGCCCGCCGTGTGGCTGAACGCCAAGCTCCGGGAAGATTGCGTCTACCCCGACGATGTTGCCGCGGCGCGGCGCGCGACGGCCGAGCTGATCGAGCTCGGCCACCGGCGGATCACGCTGCTGCACATGATCTCCGGCAACGTGTTCGCCGGCGGGTTCGAGGAGAGCCGGCCGCTGATGCACTACAGCGTGGCGGACCGTGCGGATGGGTACGAGAAGGCGATGGTCGATGCGGGCCTCTCGCCGCGGATCGCGCACCAGAATCGGTTCATCGACGGCGGGGAGCAGGTCGCCGCGTGCCGCGCGCTGCTGTCCGGGCCGGATCGGCCGACAGCCGTGCTGGTCTATTCGGATCTCGACGTCTCCCTGGTGATGTCGGTGGCCGCGGAACTGGGCTTGTCCGTCCCGCGCGACTTGTCGGTGCTGGTGTTCTACCCCGTCTCCCCCTGGGTCGCAGGGAAGAGCGTGTCGGCCGTGCGCATTCCGACGGCAGAGATGGGTCGCCGGGCCGTGCGCATGCTGCTGAAGAAGATCGAAGCGCCGAACGTGTCGTGCGCGCCGGAGCGTGTGCCTTACGAGGTCGTGCTCGGTGAAACGGTCGCGCCGCCGCGTTTGGGTGATTGAGCTTTCATTTCGTGAAGAGGAACGCGAGAGCCGAGCTTGCCTCTCGCGTGTGTCAGTGTGCCACGCCCGCGGCGTGTGCCGCGTGCGGTTCTCGCGAACAGGCTGGTCATTGCACATCACGGAGTCGTCGCCGCGGACCCCACATCGCGCCGCGGCGACCCAATGCGGTGCGGAGGATCAATATGGCCGTCACGAAGCGTCACGGGTTCACGCTGGTCGAACTTCTGGTGGTCATCGGCATCATCGCGCTGCTGATCTCCATCCTGTTGCCCGCGCTGAACAAGGCCCGCCAGGCGGCAAACCTGGTCGGCTGTCAGTCGAACCTGCGTCAGATCGGCCAAGCCTGCCTGATCTACGCTGCCGGCAGTAAGGGATTGGCCCCGTGGGGCGAGGTATACCAAAACGGACCGGACGGCGATCCCGCGTATCCGGACGAGCAGAACTGGGGTTGGGTCGATACCCTTTCCAAGCTTCTCGGTGTCAAACCCAGCGACGCCCCGGACCGCCCGAATCGCGTTGACGCCGCCGCCCCGGTGTTCTTCGATTACGACACCGTGGATACCGTCAAGGAGAAGACCGGAACTCAGCCCACGGCCGGTCATTACACCGCGAACTTCCGCATGTTCCCGCCCGCTTTTGCGTTCTACGACGGGACCCACGAGTACAAGCAGCACAAGCTCCAGACCAAGCGCGCGTCCGAGGTCGCCATCATCTGGGACGGCGCGCAGGGAGATTCCATGGGGCACAATACCGTGAAGAACTTGACGTCTTGGGCCCTCGACGGCTTTGCCGCTTACAGTTGGGGCACGCTGACGCACGGCTACACGTACCCCTCACCGCTCGGTGGAAACGCGCCGATGGACGCGCGGGTCATGATCGGCTCCCCGTGGGGCCTCCCCTCGCCTGCCGATCCTGCCAACCCCACGGTTGAAGAGCTGAAGAAGATGAACCTCGACGGCATCAATATGTGGGCCGGGCCGGACATGCGCTTCCGCCACATCCGCAACACCACTGCAAACCTGCTCTTCGCCGATGGTCACGTCGAGGCCCGAAAGATCGGCGAGGTGTACCGGAAGGACATCTGCATGATGGAGCACTGACGTCGTTCGTCGCTGAGCAAGCGCGTGGCAGTAGTTGATAGCCGGCGTCGGCCGGACAAGGCTCCATCCGGCCGCACGCGCGGTTCGGCAGAGCGCGAGGCTTCCATGGGTATTCGCGAAAAGATGTCTCAAAAACCCGCGATCGGGGTCGGGATCGGAATCGCATTCCTGGCCTTGGCAGTCACAGGCTTGGCGTTCCAGGCTCGCGACGCGACGGTGAAGGCGCCTACCAAGGCGTTGTTCACCACCGACGACGGCAAGACTTGGTTCGTCGGCAGCATCGACGACATCCCGCCGTTCGACCACGACGGGAAGCAGGCGGTGCGCGCGTTCGTGTTCGAATGCGGCGGCAAAGAATCGGTCTATTACGTCCAGCGCTACACCGAACCTGCCCGCAAGCGCATCCTCGCCGCTCAAGGCAAGGGTCCGAGCGAACTTGCCGGCGCACTGCAAGCCGCAGCCCTCAGCGGCGGCTTGGAGACGAAGAGGCCCGGGGATCAGAAGTGGGTGGGTGTGACGAAGCGCGAGGCCCTGGCGATCACGACGGTCAAATGCCCCGACGGTTCGCCGGCCATCTCCATCGATCCGTAGTTTGGGACGGGTGAATCGAGACGAGTATCAGGAGGGCTTCAGTGATGAGGATCTGGATATTGACGATGACGGCCTGCGGCCTCGTCGCCGCCGCCGCGGCGAATGCGCGGGCGGCGGTGCTGCTCGAATCGTGGGAGAACTCGGCCAACGGCTGGGTCACCACCACCGAGCAGCCGACGTACTCCATCGCCGGCTTCAGCACGAGCGCCGGCGTGACCGACGGGTCGTTCAGCATGATCATTTCCGGAACGGCAGCGCCGAGCTACGGCCAACTGTTCCGCGGCCCGCAGACGACCGACGTCACCAATGCCCTGGCCAACGCGCAGTCCGTGAGCGTGGACGTGTTGGCCGACGCGAGCTTCGGGTTTCAGCAGTGGAGCCTGATCCTCAACGGCGGCGGGCTCGGGTACACGTCGGTTGACGGCTTCTCGTTCAGCCAGTCGCCGACGCTTGGAACGCAATCCACGCTGACGTGGAACCTCACCCCGGCGATGCGAGCGACGCTGGCGGCCAACCCGACCGTGGCAACGGAGATCATCTTCCAGATCGGCGGTGGCGCTGGGGGGACCATGCACGTCGACAACCTGCGCTTCACCGCCGTGCCCGAGCCGGCGACGGCGGGATGGCTGGGAATCGCCGCGACCGCGTGGATCCTGCGGCGGCGCAGGCTATGGATCAGGATTTGAACCGTGCGCTTGGTCAGGATCTAGCCGCAACGAGCGGGCCTCACCGACATGGCCAGATCCTTCGGAGTACCTCAGGATGACGAGCGGCGGACGCGCGCACGTTCCAATTCTGATGCGTATAACAGCGCGGGATCTAAACCTGTCCATGCAAATGTATTTTCCCTTCCGCTGCTCAGTGGCGATCATGATGTGCGCGATGCTCGGCGCATTCTCATCCACATCCGTCTTCATCCCCGCAACGGCCAACGCGTCTTCCGGGCCATCGCCCGAGACGACGCTCTGGTATCGTGAGCCTGCGAGCAAGTGGGACGAAGCGCTGCCCGTCGGGAACGGCCGGCTCGGCGCGATGGTGTTCGGTGGGGTGGAGGAGGAGCGGCTCCAGCTCAACGAGGACAGCCTCTGGTCCGGCGGGCCGGAGGACGCGGACAATCCCGAGGCGCTGCGGGCGCTGCCGGAGATTCGGCGGCTGCTGTTCGAGGGGAAGTTCGTCGAAGCACAAGCGCTCACCGATCGCACGCAGATCTGCAAGCCAAGCACGCGCGGCGCGTACGGCTCGTACTCGACGCTGGGCGACCTGCACCTCACGTTCGACGGCCACGGCGGCGCGCCCGCGGACTATCGCCGTGAACTGCGCTTGGATGACGCGATCGCGCGCGTGAGCTATCGCGTCGGCGACGCGACCTACACACGACAGGCGTTATCGAGTTCTCCCGACCAGATCCTCATCAACCACATCACGTGCGATCGGCCCGGCGGCGTCAGCCTTCGCGCAACGCTCTCGCGCAAGGAACACGCCACCGTCTCCGCTGCGGGCGATGACGGGCTCGTCATGTCGGGGCAACTGTACAACCGCGACAAGCAGGACGGCATGAAGTTCATCGCCCGCCTGCGCGTCCGCGCACAGGGCGGGACGGTAAGCGTCCGCAATGGATCGATCCACGTCAGCGGCGCGAACGCCGTCACACTGCTCCTCTCGGCCGGCACGAACTACCGCGATTCGTCGTACGAGACGACGACCGCGGACCAGCTTCGCGCCGCGGCGTCGATGCCGATCGACGCGTTGCGCAGCCGGCACGTGCGAGACCACCAACAGCTCTTCTCGCGCGTGAAGCTCGACCTGGGCCGCAGCGAGACGTCGCAACTGCCCACCGACGAACGTCTCGTGAAGCTCGCCGATGGCGGCAAGGATCCCGCGCTCTTCGCCCTCTACTTCAACCTCGGCCGATATCTGCTCATCGGCAGCTCGCGCCCCGGCGACTTGGCGGCGAACCTCCAGGGCATCTGGGCCGAGGGCGTCCACAATCCGTGGAACGGCGACTACCACACGAACATCAACGTCCAGATGAACTACTGGCTGGCAGAGACGACGAACCTCCCGGAATGCGTCGAGCCGCTCGTCCGGTTGATCGAAGGCATGCGCGAGCCCGGCACGCGCACCGTGCAAACCCACTACGGCACGCGCGGGTGGACCGTCCACACGATTCACAACGTCTGGGGCTTCACCTCGCCCGGCCAGCAGCCGCTCTGGGGCCTGTTCCCGATGGCGGGGCCGTGGATGTGCCAGCATTTGTGGGAGCACTACGCGTTCAACGGCGACGAAGCGTTCCTCCGCCGCGCGTGGCCGACGATGAAGTCGTCGGCGGAGTTCTGCCTCGATTGGCTCGTCACGGATCCGCGCACGGGCCAGCTCGTCTCCGGCCCCGCCAACTCGCCGGAGAACACGTTCTTCACCAGCGACCCATTCGACAAGCTCGGGGCAGGCGGGCAGAAGTGCTCGATCAGCATGGGCCCGACGATGGATCAGGAGATCATCTGGGACCATTTCACCAACGTCCTCGACGCCGCCGCCGTGCTGAAGATCGACGATGACTTCGTCCGCCAGGTTGCCACTGCGCGCGACCGTCTCCTGATGCCGAAGGTCGGCGCCGACGGCCGGTTGATGGAGTGGGCGGAGGAGTTCAAAGAAGCGGAGCCGCATCACCGGCATTCGTCGCACGTGTTCGCGCTGCACCCGGGAAGGCAGATCTCGCCGCGGACGACGCCGCAGCTTGCCGACGCTGTCCGCAAGTCGCTCGAAGCGCGCGGCGACGGCGGCACCGGGTGGTCGATGGCGTGGAAGATCTGCTTCTGGTCCCGCCTGGGCGACGGCGATCACGCGCTGGCGCTGCTCCGCAACCTCCTGCGCCCGACCGGCGTCGCGGGCACGAAGTACGAAGCGAAGGGGCCGGGCGTCTACCCGAACCTCTTCTGCTCGCACCCGCCCTTCCAGATTGATGGCAACTTCGGTGGCGCCGCCGGCATCGCGGAGATGCTCCTCCAAAGCCACGACGGCTACGTCACGCTCCTGCCCTCCCTGCCGGGCGCGTGGCGCGAGGGCGCGGTGACGGGGCTCCGCGCGCGCGGCGGATTCACGATCGACCTCGCGTGGAAGGACGGGAAGCTCGACAAAGCGATCATCCGTTCCGATCGCGGAAACGCGTGCCGCGTGCGCTACGGGGACCGCGTCGTCGAGTTGAAGACCACGCCAGGTGAGTCGCGCGTGCTCGGGCCGCAGTTGTGAAGGTGGTGCCGCATGAAGTTCCGTGACGGCGCGTGGCTGTGGCGTGATGGGGTCCATCCCGCGTGCCTCAAGCGCGTGACCGAATGGCGCATCGACGGCGACGCGCTGATCGTCTGCGGCGTCGATCGCGGCGAGGAGCACGCCGTCGATCGCTTCGAGGGTGTCGTCCTCCAACTCCGTGTCACCTCGCCCATGCCGAACGTCATCCGCGTCCAGGCGCATCACCACGCGCCGGCGCAGCGCGGCATCACCTCGTTCGACCTCGACTATGGGCTCCGTTCGACGCAGGTCCGTATCGAAGAGCAAGGCGATGACGTCGTCTTCACCAGCGGCGCGCTGTCCCTCCGCTTCCGCACGCGCGGCGGGTGGGACATGCGCTTCGAGGACGGCCCGTCCCTCGTCACGCGCGGCGCGGGTGAGAGCCTCGGCTACATGACCATGGCGGGCGAGGTCGCGTTCATGATGCAGCGGTTGTCGATGTCCGTCGGCGAGTGCATCTATGGCATGGGCGAGCGCTTCGGCCCGCTCGTGAAGAACGGGCAGTCCGTCGCCATCTGGAACGAGGACGGCGGCACGTGCAGCGACCAGGCGTACAAGAACGTGCCGTTCTATCTTTCCAGCCGCGGCTATGGGCTGCTCGTCAACTCGCCGGGCAAGGTCGAGTTCGAGGTCGGCACCGAGCGCGTGTCGCGGGTGCAGATGAGCGTGCCCGGCGAGTCGCTCGACTACTACCTCTTCTACGGCCCCGATCCGAAAGTCGTCCTCGATCACTACACCCGCCTCAGCGGCCGACCCGCGCTGCCGCCGGCGTGGTCGCTGGGGCTTTGGCTCAGCACGTCGTTCACCACGAAGTACGACGAGGCGACCGTCAACGCGTTCGTCGACGGCATGGCCGAGCGACACATCCCGCTCAGCGTCTTCCACTTCGATTGCTTCTGGATGAAGGAGCGCCACTGGTGCGACTTCGAGTGGGATCGCGAAGCGTTTCCCAATCCGCGCGCGTCGATCGAGCGGCTGAAGGCGAAGGGGCTCAAGGTCTGCCTCTGGATCAACCCGTACGTGTCGCAGTTGTCCGCGCTCTTCGACGAGGGGCGCGAGCACGGCTGCTTCATCAAGCGTGCCGACGGCAGCGTCTACCAGCGCGACCAGTGGCAGCCCGGCGTGGCGATCGTCGACTTCACGAATCCGCGCGCGACGGAATGGTACACTGCCAAGCTTCGCGCGCTGCTCGAGATGGGCGTCGACGCGTTCAAGACCGATTTCGGCGAGCGCATTCCCGCCGAGGGCGTCGTCTATCACGATGGCTCCGACCCGGCGCTCGTGCACAACCGCTACGCCTACCTCTACAACAAGGCCGTCTTCGAGCTGCTCGAAGACTTTCATGGCAAGGGCAGCGCCATCGTCTTCGCCCGCGCGGCGACGGCGGGGTGCCAGCGGTTCCCCGCGCACTGGGGCGGCGACTGCGACGCGACGTTCGAAGCGATGGCCGAGAACCTGCGCGGCGGACTCAGTTTCTGCCTCTCCGGCGCCGCCTTCTGGAGTCATGACATCGGCGGCTTCTCCGGCGACGGCAATGCCGCGCTCTACAAACGCTGGGTCGCGTTCGGCCTGCTCTCCACGCACAGCCGGCTGCACGGGTCGGCGAACTACCGCGTCCCGTGGCTCGTCGACGACGAGGCCGTCGTCGTCCTGCGACAGTTCACGCGGCTGAAGAACCGGCTCTTCCCGTACCTCTTCGCGGCCGCCCACGAGGCGCGCGAGCACGGCTGGCCCGTCATGCGCGCGATGATGCTCGAGTTTCCGCACGACCTCAACTGTCACCACCTCGACCGCCAATACATGCTCGGCGCCTCGCTGCTCGTCGCGCCGGTGTTCCGAGCGGACGACGTCGCGGAGTATTACCTGCCGCGCGGACGCTGGACGCACTTGCAAACGGGCAAGGTGGTCGACGGCGGCGATTGGCAGCGCGAGACGGTCGACTTCCTGCACGTGCCCGCGTTCGTCCGTGAGAACACGGTGCTGCCGACCAGCGCCGACGAGGAGCGGCCGCAGTGGCGATTGGCCGATCCGCTCACGCTCAATGTATTCCAACTTGCCGACGGCGCGGACGTCACC
>JBAUGM010000512.1:0-31594 GCA_049679725.1 Tepidisphaeraceae bacterium | reverse complement strand
GCTCGGGCGAGACGCCCAAGCCACGATGAAGAGGTAGCTGGCATTGACTAGACGATGTCTTCCAACGCTTGTCATAGCCGCGCTGCTTGTGTGCATGACCGCGCAGCGCGCCGATGCCGCGCGACCCGATCGCTCGTGGGCGCTCGTCGTTGGCAGCGACGAGCTGGAGCGCACCGCCGCCGCGGACATCAAGGTGTCGCTGTCGCTGGGTGACATCGTCGACGCCACGAATGGGAAGGCCATGCATCCCGCCATCGTCATCGGCACGCCGCAGGACAACCCGCTTATCGCGGCCGAGCACGCGAAGCGGCCATTTGTGCTCGATGCGCAAGAGCCCGAGGGCTATCACCTCGCGTTCCGTGATGGCAGGTTGTTCGTCGTTGGCATCACGCCCAAGGGCGCAATGAACGGCGTGTTCCGTCTCGCGGACAAGGGTGCGATCGACGTCGAGAAACTCGACGAGCACGCGGCCCCTTTCTTTGGCCTCCGCGCGGCGGGGCACAAGATGAACCAATCCCCCCTGGCCGATTGGTCGGAGGAGGATCAGGCCCGGTTCTACGCGAAGCACTACATCAACCTGGTGTGGGGCGAGAAGCACGGGCCGCCGATGTCGTACGCGGCGCGCAAGAAGTATGGCTTGGGGTTGATGGCCGAGGTGCGCTTCCCGCCGCGCGATGAAAAGTGGCGTGCGAGCAGCGCCAACGCGTCGGCCGTGTACTACCACTCGCCGAGGGAGAAGCGGCAGCTCATCAGCCCGTTCGACCCGATCGGGCGCAAGGCGTACGCCGACGCCTTCCGCGAATTGCTCGACGCCAATCCCGACCTGAAAGTCCTCTACGCGCTGTTCGGCGACTACAGCGTCATCCCCAATGAGAAGTCCGTCCGCATCTCCGATGGTCAGGCGTACGGCAAGACGCGCGTCGAGACGATGCGTGAGATCCTCGCGATCATGAAGGACGTCATCGGCGATCGGGACATCACCCGCATGGCGTGGATGTGGCACGGTTTCTTCGACGGCGGGGAAGAAGCGTTCATGACCGAGTGCGCCAAGAGCGGCATCGGCATCCTCTACAACGAGGCCGGTAACAACGACAACTGGATCATCCACCGCGACAACTTCGGCGACCTCGCGCTGAAGACCGGCGCCGACGGCAAGATCGTATGGGGGAAGAACTACATGTCCCTCGTCTCAGCCGGCGGGGCGTGCGAGAGCGTCAACCCGTGCATCGCCATGCCGCTCCCGATCGTCGCGGCCGCGAAGATCCGGCGGCTGGCGGACGCGGACGTGCGCACGTTCGCGCTGTGGTGGGGCAGCGGCGAGGGGTGGGTCTATCAGCCCAACCTCGAAGTGATCAAGGAGATGATCTGGGATCCGCGCGCGTTCGACGCGAAGGATGTCGAGTCGCCCGACGCACCGGCGCTGCTCAAGCGCATCGCCGAGCGGGATGTCGGTTCGGCCGCGCCACAGGTGCTGAAGTTCTGGAAAGCGTTGGATGATGCGCTGGTCACGACGACGCCACTTTACCTCCCGCCCGATTCGCCCAAGCGTTTGCCCGCGGATGCCGACGGGTTGCAGATCTACGACTGGTACCAGCGGATGGGCATCTTCACGGAAACCGTATTCAGCCAGGAGTTCGTCAAGCCGCTGACGCCGGCGGTGCTGTCGAAGGTGAAGGGCGCAACGGGCAAGGGGTACTGGGGCACGCACCCGTTCACGCACGCGAACTACGCCGACGTGCTGAAGAAGCTCGCCGCCGCCGATGCGCTCCTCGCCGACCTGCTCAAGCGGAATCTCCCCGACGACGTGCAAGGCCGCGTGCGCGACATGTATCAGTGGGCAGAGCTTTACCGGCACCTGCTCGCATCGCAGTTCAACTACCTGCGCGGCGTGACGGTCATGAACCGGTTCCAGGAGCACTCGATCGACTCCCCCGAGGTGCGGTCGGCGCTGACCCCGGTCGTGAACGACGAGATCGCCAACCTCGAATCGATGATCGCGCATGTGCGGACGTTTCCGCCGAACTTCAACATCGCCCAGCCGCACCTGGGCGTGGTCCGAAACCAGGGCAAGCGCGACGACGAGATTGCCAAGCTCGAGGCAAAGCGCGACGCGATGACGCTGTGGGCTGGCGGATTCAAGAACCTCGCGCTGGGCGCGCCCGCGACCGCGTCAAGCGAGGACAAGGTCGACCGCAAGGCATCGTTCGCGACCGACGGCGACACGAGAACCCTCTGGGCAAGCAAGGACTCGGATGACCAGTGGATTGCCGTCGACCTCGGCCGGGCGGTGGACGTGCAGTTCGTCTCGGTCGACTGGCGCAACGCGTGGGCGAAGGAGTACGCGACCCAGACGAGCATGAGCGACGACGCATCGGCCGGTGCGTGGAAGACCGCCGCCACCGTCACGCGCGGCGGCGACGGCTCGTGCATCACGCGACTGCCGGAGGGAACGATCGCGCGACAGGTTCGCATCCAGGGCGTTCGCCGCGGCACCGACTGGGGCTACGCGATCGAGGAGATCGCGATCTTCGGGGCGGGTGAGCGGCGATGACGACGACGGGCGCCGTTGATCAAGTCGCCGCCGCCGTGCCGGTGCAGGCGCCGCCGGGCGCGTCCGTCGTCGCCGAGACGGACGTCGCGGTCGATGTGCCGCCCCGCAAGCTGTATCGCGTCGGCACGCTCACGTACACGCGCGCACAGCTCCTCAACGTCTTCTTCTGGATGCTCTGGGGCGACTTCTGCCTCAACGTGATGGAGTCGGTCATTCCGCGCATGGTGCCGCTTCAGCTCCAGCAGCTTGGCGCGTCCAACGCGCTGATCGGCCTGCTCACCGGCAGCGTCTTCTCCGCTATCACGTGGATCACCAACCCGATCATCAGCACCTGGAGCGACCGCCATCGCGGGCCTCTCGGGCGGCGCATGCCCTTCATGCTCTACCCGACGCCCGCGCTGGCGTTCTTCCTGATCATGGTCGGCTTCGCCAGCACGATCGCCGGCTACCTGCAAACGCAGTTCCCCGGCATCGCGTCGGGCGTCGCGCGGACGGTTTCGCTGCTGCTGCCGGAGGTCGGGACCTTGTCCGGGACGGCTCAGCTCACGATCGGCGTCGTCGCCGTGATGCTGGTGCTCTACAAGATCTTCGACATGTTCCCGCAGACGGTCTACTACTACCTCTTCACCGACGTGATCCCGCAGGAGGTGATGGGGAAGTTCACCTGCCTGTTCCGCGTCTTCGCGACCGCGGGCGGGTTCGCGTTCCACTACTGGCTGCTTCAGTATGCGACGACTTACCCGCGCGCGATCTACCTCGGCTGCGGACTGCTCTACCTCGTCGCGTTCATCCTGTTGACGCTGGTCGGCCCTGGGCTACATCTACGTGTGGGTCGCGTTCTTCTCACTGGCTGGGATCGGCGCGATCCTGATCCTCCACAGCGCATGGAAGCGCCACGGGGGCGACGCACACTACGTTGCGCCGGGCGGCTTCGATCCGGTCATGCCCCCGGTCCCGGGGTGACTGAACCGGCAGAACCGGTAGGCCGGCGTAACCTCGCCTGATCTCGCGTCGAAAACCCTGCGCGTTCCTCAGTCAATTGGGACGATCGGTCCGATACCATTGGGGAGTGGTGGACCTTCTCGCGCGATCGACGGAGCGGACCTCGGCGAGTGCCGATGGTGTGCTGCCGCGCGCGGTCAGCGCCGTATGGGGGGAGCGTCGACCGGACGCGCTCTTCACAGCCGCGGTCGTGGTCGTTTACGCCTTGCTGGTGGCCGTCGGGACCGGCCGGCATGAGATGTGGCGGGACGAAGCGCAAGCCTGGCTGATCGTCCGCGACGTCTCTTCACTCGGTGAGCTGTTCCAACTGCTCCGGTATGAAGGCCATCCCGCTCTCTGGTACCTGCTCCTCTACCCGCTCGCGAAGTACGTGACGCATTCCCCGGCGGCGATGCAGGTCGTGCACGGCGTCATCGCGACGGCGGCGGTCTACGTGTTCGCGCGCTTCTCCCCGTTCACGCGGATGCAGAAGGTGCTGTGGTGCTTCGGGTACTACAGCCTCTTCGAGTACGGCGTCATCAGCCGCAACTACAGCCTCGGCGCGCTGCTCCTCTGGACGCTGTGCGCGATCTGGCCGCGGCGAAGGCAGGCGGTTCTCGCGATGGCGACCGTGCTCGCGCTGCTGGCCAACACCAACCTCTTCGCGGCGCTGTTGGCCGGCAGCTTCGCGATCGCGTGGATCGTCGATGCCTGGTGGGACCGGATGGGTCATGCTGACCCAGTTCGCGCAAGCCGCCGCGCGCGCTGGGCGATGGCGTTTGTGATTCTGCTCGCGGGGTGCGCATCATCCGCGGCGACCGTCTACCCGGCGCGCGACGCGATCATTCGACCCCCCGACGGCGACCTGCTCGCCATCCCGCAGCGCCCCGACCCCTTCCATCGCGCCGTCCGGCGGATCACCGACGTGTGGCGCAGCTACGTCCCGTTCCCCGACCCGCGCACCCGGCGGTTCTGGCGCACCAACGTCCTGCTGCTCAACTCGCCCGCGACGAGCGCCGTCGGCGCCCTGCTTTCCCTGGGGCTCGCCGCCGCCGCCGCGCGGACGTTGCGGCCGAGCCGCGCAGCACTGATCGCGTACGGCCTTGCCACGCTGTCGATCGTGATCGCAATCTACGTCTGGCTTCCGTCCTCGAACCGTCACATAGGCCATCTGTTCCTGGCCTATGCCGCGTGCGCGTGGATCGAGCGGGTCGATCGCGCGCCACCCGACACCGCTCGTGTTGCCAGAGGCTACTTCCTCACCGCCATCCTCGCGGCGCAGTTCATCGCGGGCGCGTGGGTGATGGCAGTCGACCTCCGGCACCCGTTCTCCTCAGGCGACCAAGCGGCGCGATGGCTCGCCTCGAACGGACTGGCCGACGCGGCGTTCGTCGGCGACGTTGCGCACCGCTACGCGCCGTTGGCCGCGCGGCTCGATACCCGGATCTACTTCCCCGTCCGACGGGCGTGGGGCAGCTATGCGCTGCTCGATCGCACGTCCAAGGACGCGACCCCGCGGGAAGTGGACGCCGCTTGCCGCACCCTCCTGGAGGGCGCCCGGCCCGTCATCCTGATCACGGGGCACGCGTTGACAACCTCCTCGACCGACCTGCGCTACGAGCCGCTGGCGAAGTTCACGGGCAGCGTTACCGAAGAGTCTTACCACCTCTATCGCGTCCGGCCACCCGACGCCCGATAATCTTTGCAGCCCGTTGAGAGCATCCGTTGAAGCGCCGGACGCCTGCCGTACACTTGGCGGCGTACATGTCTTGCAGTGGGTAGTCGATAGACATCGTGTAGCGGCGCGCGGGTGCGCGCGACGGCGAGCACCACGGGCCGTTCCTGACCTCGCAGCGCCAGACAGCCGACATCGTGATGAGTGAACCCTCCGAAGAATCTACCCTTCGACCCTCCGTGTGCATCGTCATCCCCGTGCGCAACGGGGGCGACGACCTGCGCGAGTGCCTGCGCGCCGTCCGCCGGCTCGACCCGCGGCCAGCGGGGGTGACGGTGGTCAACGACAACTCGACCGACGGCTCCGGCGACGTCGCCCGCGGCGCCGGCGCCACGGTCTTCCGCGTCGATGGCCCCGGCGGGCCTTCGGTGGCGCGGAACGTTGGCGCGCGCAGCACGTTTTGCGAGGTCGTCCTATTTGTGGACGCCGACGTCGCCGTTCACCCGGACGTGGTCGGCCGCGTGCAGGACGAGTTCGCGCGCGACCCGTCGCTGGCGGCACTCATCGGCTCGTACGACGACGCGCCGCCGAAGCCCAACTTCCTCTCGCAGTACAGGAACCTCCTGCATCACTACGTCCACCAGCGCGGCGGCGAGGAGGCGTTCACGTTCTGGGGCGCGTGCGGCGCGATCCGGCGCGACGTGTTTGAGCAGTTAGGCGGGTTCGACGAAACCTGGACCTGTATCGAGGACATCGAACTCGGCTACCGCCTCCGCGCCGCGGGGCATCGGATCAAACTCGTCAAAGCGCTGCAGGTGAAGCACCTGAAGCGATGGACGCTCACGTCGCTCCTGCGCACCGACATCTTCGTCCGCGCGCTGCCGTGGTCGCGCCTCATCATCGCACACAAGCACATGGCGAACGACCTCAACATCGACGTCGCGAGCCGGCTGAGCGTGATGTGCGTGTTCGGCCTGATCGGCTCGTTGTTCTTCGCGATCCTCTGGCCGCCGGTCCTTGTCGTCGCGGGACTCTGCCTCGTTGGGCTGCTCGTGCTGAACGCGCATTTGTACGTGTTCCTGGCGCGGAAGCGCGGGCTCTTCTTTGCCCTGCGCGCCATGCCGTGGCACTGGCTCTACTACCTGTACAGCGGCGCGGCGTTTGGCGTGGCGACGATCGAGCACCTGTTCCGCCGGGCCCCCGGCGGGTCGCCGGTGTCGAGTGAGCTCTCGCACGCGGAGGCGCGATGACCCCGCAGCGCATCGACGCCGAAGCGCCGATCATCGTCATCGGCGGAGGCCCGGCGGGGCTCACGGCGGCGTACGAGGTCCTCCGTCACGGCGGGCGACCGATCGTCCTCGAAAAATCGGATCACGTCGGCGGCATCGCGCGCACCGAGCAGCACAACGGCTGCCGATTCGACATCGGCGGGCACCGCTTTTTCACGAAGGTGGCCGAGGTTCAACGCCTCTGGAATGAAGTGTTGCCCGACGATCTTCTCCAAGTCTCGCGCCTGTCGCGCATCTTCTACGGCGGGCGCTTCTACCAGTACCCGCTGAGCCTCCTCAACACGTTCCGCAACCTCGGCGCCGTCGAGAGCGTCCGCATTGCGCTCAGCTACCTGAAGGTGAAGCTCCGCATCCGCGGCGGCGCAAAGCTCGGGCTGAAACCGCTTCCCGAAGACACGCTCGAGCAATGGGTCACCAACCGCTTCGGACTGCGCCTCTACCGCACGTTCTTCAAGACCTACACGGAGAAAGTGTGGGGCATCCCGTGCAGCCAGATCCGCGCCGACTGGGCCGCCCAGCGCATCAAGGGCATGTCGCTGAAGGCGGCGGTGCTCAACGCGCTGTTCAAGGGCGGGGACAAGGTGAAGTCGCTCATCACGAAGTTCGACTACCCGCGCCTCGGCCCGGGGCAGATGTGGGAACGGTTCGCTCAGGCGATCGACGCCCGCGGCGGGGAAGTGCGGCTGAAGGCCGACGCGATCGCGGTTCGCCATTGCGGCGGGCGCGCGACATCCATCGTCGTTCGCGAAGGGGATTGCACGGTCGAGCTTCCCGCGTCGCACGTGATCACGTCGATGCCGCTGCCCGAGCTGATCCGCAAGCTCGACCCGCCCGCGCCGCCGCACGTTCGCGCCGCGGCCGAGAAACTCTCGTTCCGCGATTTTCTACTGGTCGGACTCGTCGTCCGCGAGCCCGACCTGTTCCCCGACAACTGGATCTACGTCCACTCGCCGGACGTGAAGGTGGGCCGGATCCAGAACTTCGGCAACTGGAGCCAGGCGATGGTGCCCGACCCATCGAAGACGACGAGCCTCGGCATGGAGTACTTCTGCACGCGCGGCGATGCGCTGTGGGAAATGAGCGACGACGACCTGATCAAGCTGGCGAAGCAGGAACTCACTGCCCTCGGCTTGGCGCACGGCGCCGAAGCGACGGACGGCTGCGTCATACGGCAGGAGAAGGCGTACCCGGTCTACGACGTCGAGTACGCCGAGCACGTGGAGACGATCCGCACGTACCTCGCGACGTTCGCCAACCTGCAAACCGTCGGCCGCAACGGGATGCACCGGTACAACAACCAGGACCACTCGATGCTGACCGCATTGCTGGCGGTGCGGAACATCTATGGCGAGCGGCACGACCTGTGGACGGTGAACGTCGAGCGATCGTACCACGAGGAGTTCAAGGTGAAGCCGACCGGGACGAACGAGCCGCGTACCGCGCCGGCCGAGCGCGAGGTTGCGCCCGCGTCGTGACGGCTAGGCGCCTTTCAGTGGCATGGGCGTCTCGCCCATGCATTCTTGCGAGTGAGCAAACGCATGGGCGAGACGCCCATGCCACTATAGATGGCGAAACACCACCCTTTCACGTTCGGCCGGCTGAAGCGCGACGCGGCGACGCTGCTCGTCGGGCAGGTCGTTTACCGCGGCAGCGGGATCATCGTGCTGGGCGTGGTCGCACGACTGCTGCCGGCGGCGGATCTGGGCGCATTCTTTTTCGCGGAAGCGATCGCGGCGATGCTGCTGGTGGTTTCGGGTTTCGGCATGAACCCGTTGCTCATGCGTCGGGCGGCGGCGCAGCCTGATCGCGCGGGTGATCCGCTGGCGGCGCTGCTCGGTTATCGGCTTCTGGCTGCCCCCGTCTACCTCGCGGCCGCCTGCGGCGTCGCATACCTCGCGGGCGGCGTCTCGTCATGGCTTGCGCTGACCTTGGCCGCAGCGGCGATGTTGGAGGATTTGTCGTTCTCCTTCGGGGCGCTCTTCTTCGCGCGCAAGCGAATCGGATGGAACGTCGCGATCGGCGTGGTCGTGCAGGTCGTCTTCGTCGCGATGCTCCTGGTGGGATTGCGGTGGCGGCCGAGCCTGGAGACATGGGCCGTGGTGACGCTGCTGCGGTCACTCATGCTGGCGGGGGCGTACGGCGTCGTCGCGGGCGCCGCGTTCGTGCCGATTCGCGTGCGGTGGGATGGTCCGTTCGTGATGGCGGGATTGCCGTTCATCCTGATCTCGGTGCTCACGATCGCGCGGGACCGCGCCGACACGTTCCTGCTGGGACTCCTCGCCGCGCCGGCCTCGGTGGCTGGGTATCAACTTGCGTGGCGCGTCATTGCCGCGACGTTGTTCGTACCGATCACGGTCGGGACGACGCTCTATCCCGACCTTGCCGCGAGCGGCGCCGATCCGCATAACCGCCGCCGATTCGGCAGGGCGCTCGTCGGGCTCACGGTCGTTGGATTGCTCGGGACGTTGCTCCTCATCCTTCTCGCCTCGCCCTTGTGCCGCCTGCTGTACGGCCCGCAAGCGCCCGCGGTCGTCCCGCTCCTGAAGGCGGCGGCGGTGCTCGTGCCGATGCTGTTCGTCGAAGGGTTGATCGCGACGTCGCTCCAGGCGATGCACCGCGAGCGCGCGGTCGTGCGGTTCATGCTCATCGGGCTGGCCGCGGGCGTGGCGACCAACGTCGCGCTCGTCCCCACGATCGGCGCGATCGGCGCTGTCGTGTCGCAACTCATCGCCTCGGCCGTCCGACTGTCGATGGCGGTGGTGGCGCTGAGGGGAACGGGTCTGTTTCGCGGCGCCGTCGGCGCGATAACCTCGCCGACATGCGCGCCGGCCGTGGAAGGGATTGAGCATGCCGCCGTCTGACATGAAGATCGGCCTGATCGGCTGTGGCCAGTTGGCCCAGGGCGTGCACCTGCGCGCGCTGTCGACGCTGAGCGGCGCGCACGTCACGGCGCTGGCCGATCCCGATGCGGCGCGACTCACCGAGGCGTCGAGGCTCGCGCCCGGCGCGGCCAAGTTCGCGGACTGGCGCCAGCTTCTCGCGTTGCCCGACGTCGATGCCGTCATCATCAGTGCCCCCAACGCGTTCCACGCCGAGTGCGCTGTGGCCGCGTTGAACGCGGGGAAGCACGCGTACATCGAGAAGCCCCTGGCCCTAAGCGTCGAGCAGGGCCGCAAGGTGCTCGACGTCGCGGCGGAGCGAGAGCCAACGCTCGTCGCCGTCATGGGCTTCAACTACCGCTTCAACCCGCTCTATCGCCGTGTGCGCGAGATTGTCCGCGGCGGTGCGCTGGGGCAGATCGTGTCAGTCCGCTCCGTCTTCACGACCAAGGGCTCCGCGGTTCCCGCCTGGAAGCGCGACCGCGCGACCGGCGGCGGCGTGCTGCTGGACCTCGCGTCGCACCACGTGGACCTCGTTCGCTTCCTGCTCGGCCGCGAGATAATCGAGGCACAGGCAAGCACGCGCGCGGTCCGCTTCAAAGGCGACACGGCATCGCTGCGGCTGCGGCTCGACGACGGCGTGCTGGTCGATTCGTTCTTCTCCCTCAACTCGACCGACGACGACCGCTTAGAGATCCTCGGCACGCACGGCCGGCTCGCGATGGACCGCTACCGCGGCTGGGACGTGGAGTTCACGTCCGCCGGCGCGGAAGCATCCCGCGCGAAGCGCTTCGTCGCGCAGATCAAGTCGCTGCGCCGCGCCCCGTACTTGCTCCAGAAGGCGAGGTCGGTCGCCGGCGAGCCTTCGTTCGCCGCGGCGCTGGGCGATTTCGTTTCGGCAATCCGCGGTGGCGGACGAGCGCGCGGCGCGACGATCGAGGATGGCCTCCGCAGTCTCGCCGCCATCGAAGCGGCGGAGCGGTCGGCGGCGTCGGGACGAGCCGAGGCGGTCGAACAGATCGTGTCGCCGATCACGGTAACGCACGCGACAACGTACGGTCCGGACGCACCGAAGATTTCCGTCATCCTGGCCACGCCGGACCATTACCAGACGATCCGGGCGACGGTCCGGCACCTGAACCGTCAGACCGCCGCCGGCGACATCGAACTCGTCATCATCGCACCGTCGATTGCAGAGTTACATGCTGTCGCGGCGGAGCTCGCGCCGTTCAAGTCGCACCAAGTGGTGGAGGTCGGCGCGATGCGCTCGGTGGCGTGGGCCAACGCGATCGGCGTGCAGAGGGCAACCGCGCCCGTCGTCGCGTTCGCGGAAGACCACTGCTTCCCGCATCCGACGTGGGCCGAGGCGCTGATCGCCGCGCACGGCAAGTGCGTCGCCGCGGTCGGCCCCGTCGTGCGCAACGGCAACCCCGGCACGATGACGAGCTGGGCCGACTTCCTCATCGCCTACGGCGAGTGGAGCGACCCGCATCCCGCCGGTGCGGCGCACCACCTGCCCGGGCACAACAGCAGCTACAAGCGCGACATCCTTCTCGCCTATGGCGACCGTCTCGAACCGCTGCTCGAAGCCGAGAGCGTGCTCCACTGGGAGCTGCGCGACGCCGGCCACGCGCTGTACCTCGAACCGGCGGCGAAGATCGACCACCTGAACTTTGCGCTGCTGTCGGTCTGGATCCCGACGCAGTTCTATTGCGGCTGGCAGTTCGGCGCGACCCGCGCGGCCGGCTGGCCGTGGTGGAAGCGGCTGGCATGGGTCGGGGGATCGGGACTGATCCCGGCCGTGCGGTTGATGCGCGTCGTGAAGGCGGCGCTGGCGCCCGGGCGCATCGAGCAGCGACAGATCCTGCCGCGCGTCATGCCGACGCTCGTCCTCGGCCTCGCGCTCGACGGGATCGGACAGGCCGTCGGCTACGCGTTCGGCCCCGGTAACGTCACCGCGAAGCTCGCGGGCCTGGAGTTCCATCGCGTGAAGTACCTGACGGAGCGCGATCGCGCGGCGGTGGCCGCGCTGGCGGCGGGGTGACGCGCATGCAGCCGCACGACCTGCCCACGTTCTCCGTCGTCATCCCCACGTACAACCGGCCGGGGCAGCTCGCGCGGTGCCTGGCGGCGATGGCGACGCTGGACTACCCGCGGGATCGGTTCGAGGTGATCGTCGCGGACGATGCTTCGCCCACACCGCCTAACGTCATCGTCGACGAGGTCCGCGATCGCATTACCGTCAAACTCGCGCGGCAGGCGCGCAACGCCGGTCCGGCAACCGCGCGGAACGCGGGTGTCGCGGCAGGCACGGGGGATCTGATTGCGTTCACTGACGACGATTGCGCGGTCGATCCCCAGTGGTTGCGCGCCTTCGCGAACGTTCTGCGGAAGGAGCCCTCGCGACTCTGTGGCGGACGCACGGTCAACGCGCTGGCGCACAACCCGTACGCCGCCACCAGTCAGCTCATTCAGGACACGGCGTACGCCCACTTCAACGCCGACCCCGACGACGCGACGAGCTTCGCGTCCAGCAACATGGCGTGCTCGGCGGCCGCGTTCGTCGGCGTGGGCGGGTTCGACGAAACCTTCCGGGCGAGCGAGGACCGTGAACTGTGCGACCGCTGGCGCCGCCGCGGAGGGAAGCTGTCGTACGTGCACGACGCCGTCATCCATCACGCCCACGACCTCACGCTGCGGAGATTCTGGCGGCAGCATTTCTCATACGGGCAGGGCGCCTGGCGATATCATGCCGCGCGCGCAGCATCCGCAACGCCCGCCAAGTCGGGCGGCCCCTTCGGGCTGAACTTCAGGCCCGATCTGACCTTCTACACCCGCTGTCTTCGCGATGGGCTGAGCCACCCGACCGCCCGCGGCGCCCTGTCGCAGGCCGCGCTGCTCGGCGTCTGGCAGCTCGCCAACGCATCGGGTTTCTTTCGGGAACGGTTCCGCGCACGGGCGGAACGGTAAAGCGTCAGCCTGAAGGTTTCGTCCGAATGGGATGTGATCGCGCGCGCTGATCCCGTCAAGCACTCTCACAACTCGTCGTGATCAGCGAATCAATCATCTTAACGCGCGCCCTATGCAGGATGCATCGCCCAAAGTCGCGCATCGCGCCGCGGTGTTCGTCCCGAACCCGCAAGTCCGTCGCACCACGCGCCGGTGCGAGCGTAAGATGTATGGGGTGGAGCTGGACTTCGGATGCGCATTATGGCGGACCTGAAGACACTCAAAGGCGTCGCGGAACGTGACCGGCGGCTGATCGAGCAGGCCGAGGCGATGATCGGCACGCCGCCGCCGACGTTGGGTTTCGTCAAGAACCTGTTCTGGGGGAGCGTCCGCGAAGACCTGGTCTTTCCGTACCCGCCGATCGATTCGGAAGAGAACGCCCGCTGCGAGCAACTGCTGGCGGCGCTCGACGCGTATCTTGAGAACGAACATCCCGCCATCGCCATCGACCAGGAGCAGGAGATCCCGCGCTGGGTGATCGATCGCCTGTTCGCCCTGGGCGTCATGGGCATGACGATCCCGCGCGAGTACGGCGGCGGGGGGATGGGAATCACCAGCTACAACCGCGTGCTGGAACGCATCGGGCGCACCTGCGCCTCGACGGCGGTGATGGTTTCGGCGCATCAGTCGATCGGGTGCAAAGCGATCATGCTCTTCGGCACCGACGAGCAGAAGCGACGCTGGCTGCCGCACCTGGCGATGAGTTGGCTTTCCGCCTTCTGCCTCTCCGAGCCGAACGTCGGGTGCGACGCCGGCGGACAGGAGACGCGCTGCGAACTGTCCCCCGACGGTCAACACTACATCCTCAACGGCGAGAAGAAATGGGCGACGAGCGGCGCGCTGTCGCAGGTGTTCACCGTGATGGCGAAGCAGACCCTGACCGACCCGAAGACGGGCAAGCCCGTCGAGAAGGTGACTGCCCTGGTCTGCACGCCAGACATGCCCGGGATCGACATCTACCAGAAGAACCGCAGCAAGTGCGGCATCCGCGGGACGTGGCAGGCGCGGATGAGGTTCACCAACGTCAAGGTGCCGCGCGATCATCTCCTGCATGAGGAAGGCAAAGGGCTGAACGTCGCGCTCGAATGCCTCAACTACGGTCGCTGCACGCTCTCGGCGGGGATGCTGGGCGGGGCCGTCCGCGCGTTCGAGCAGTCCACCAAGTGGGCCCAGACGCGCTTCCAATTCCAGCGCCCGCTGGCCGACTTCGAGCTGGTCAAGGCGAAGGTCGCGCGCATGTCGGCCCTGTGCTGCGCGATGGACGCGCTGCTCTACCTCACGACCGGCATGCTCGACCGCGGCGACGAAGACATCATGCTCGAGACCGCCGTCTGCAAGACGTTCTGCTCCGAGATGGGCTGGCGCGTGGTCAACGACGCGATGCAGATCATGGGCGGCGAAGGGTACATGACGGAGAACCAGATCGAGCGGATCTTCCGCGACGCGCGGATCAACCTGATCGTCGAGGGGGCCAACGAGGTGATGCAGTCGTTCATCTTCGCCTACGGCGGCAAACAACTGGCGGAGGCGATGCTCGGCGTGCAGCAGGCGGTCGGGTGGGACCACCACGAATCGCCGGGGCAGAACCTGGCGCGGATCCTGCGCGGGCTGAAGCGGCGCGGCGTCGTGCGCGCCGCGGCGCCGCTGGGGGCGGAGTTGTACCTGGGCGTTCGCCCGGCGGCGCCGGTGATTCATCAGGTCCACTCGTCGCTGCGCCCGCAGGCGGATCGCCTGTGCGAGATGGTTCGCGAGCACGCGCACCAGTTCAAGGTTGCCAGCCAACACTTTGCAGAGCAGATCATCGCGCGACAACTCGTACAGGCGCGCCTCGCCGACAGCGCGATTTGGCTGCACGCGTGGGCCGCCACGCTCAGCAAGATCGATCGCGACCTCCGCCGGCGTGACACCTCCGGCAACGGCGCGCCGGACGCGCGCTTCGATCGCGACAAGGCGGCGGCGCTCTACTTCATGGACATGGCCCAGAGCGAGATCCAGGCGTGCTTCCGCGCCCTGTTCGACAACGACGACGCATCCGCCATGCAAGCCGCCGCGGCTGCGCTGGCGCACAGCGAGCAGTTGCCCAACGACAGTTTCGCAATTCCCGAAGCCTCACCCAATGCCAGGGGAACGGGGCACAAGATCGAGCAAAACGGAATCAAGCAGTTTCCCGGCCGCGATGGTGGCGCGGGAGTTGCATCCAACAGAACAGGCCGGCGAAGAGGGCGTAAAACTTAGTGGGTCCGCATGTCGGCGGCCATTCCCGCCAGCCCGTACGGAGGCGAACGATGCCCAGAAAGACGGTGTACCAAGCCGAGGTCGAGCACCTCCAGATCCTGGACGAGAACGGCCATCTCGATGCCGAGCTGGCCGAGGGGACCCTTACAGACGAAGACGTCACAAACTTGTACGAGTTGATGGTGATCAACCGCGTCTTTGACGAAGCGGCATTCAAGCTGCAGCGCTCGGGGCGCATGGGAACGTACGCGCAGAACAAGGGTCAGGAGGCCGTCGCGCTGGGCGCCGCCAAGGCGCTGCGCCGGGGCATCGATCACATCGTCCCGTACTACCGCGAGAACGCCGCGCTCTTCCTGCACGGGCTGCCGATGCACCAGCTTCTGCTGCACTGGATGGGCGACGAGCGCGGCATCGCCATTCCGAAGAAGCTGGCGATGAACCCGCTGTGCGTGGCGATCGGGGCCCAGACCTTGCACGCGGTCGGCATCGCGTGGGCGATCAAGCTGCGCAAGCAGGACCGGGTCGTCCTGTGCTTCCTCGGCGACGGCGCCACGAGCACCGGTGACTTCCACGAGGCGATGAACTTCGCCTCGCTGCTGAAAGTGCCCTGCGTCTTCTGCTGTGCGAACAACGGGTGGGCCATCTCGGTCCCGCGCTCGCGGCAGAGCGCGACCGAAACGCTGGCGCAGAAGGCGCTGGCGTACGGCATGCCGACGATCCAGGTGGACGGCAACGACCTCTTCGCCGTCTATGTGGCGCATCGCGACGCGATCGCGCGCGCCCGCGCGGGCGGGGGGCCGTCGTTCATCGAGGCGCTCACCTATCGCCTGGGCGACCACACGACGGCTGACGACGCGGGGCGCTACCGCGACGTTGCGGAGTATGAAGCAGCGCTGGCCCGCGACCCGCTGATCCGCACCCGCAAGTATCTCGAATCCAAAGGTCTGTGGGACGAGCAGCGCCAAGCCGCGCTCGACCAGCGGGCGCAGGTGATCGTCCACGAGGCGACTGACGCCGCCCTGGGTGTCGAGAAGCCCGCGACCGAGGATCTGTTCCGTCACACGTTCGAACACTTGCCCGACGAGCTGGTCCGTCAGATGCAGACGCTGCGGACGGACTCGCTCGGCCAGGACCCCGATCAGATCGGCCTGAACGCTCCTGCGCAGAATGGGAAGCCGCAAGCGCGGCGGGAGCCTCACCATGCCTGAA
The DNA here is from genome assembly GCA_049679725.1 of Tepidisphaeraceae bacterium. Lineage (GTDB taxonomy): Bacteria > Planctomycetota > Phycisphaerae > Tepidisphaerales > Tepidisphaeraceae > DASYWJ01. The sequence continues at coordinate 15,766 of JBAUGM010000512.1, read as the reverse complement.
TTGAACCCTGAATTGAACATGGTCGAAGCGATCAACCTGGCGCTGGCGCAGGAGATGGAGCGCGACGAGCGCGTCATCATTCTGGGTGAGGACGTCGGAGTGAACGGGGGCGTGTTCCGCGTGACCGACGGGCTGCAGAAGCGCTTCGGCGCGGACCGCGTCGTCGATACACCGCTGTCGGAGTCGGGCATCATCGGCACCTCCATCGGCCTGGCGACGGCGGGCATGCGGCCGGTGCCGGAGATCCAGTTCGAGGGGTTTCTTGGCCCCGCGTACGACCAACTCGTCAACCTGGCGGCGCGATGCCGCACCCGGACGCGCGGCGCGTTTACCTGTCCGCTCACCGTGCGCGTGCCGATCGGCGGGGGCATCCACGCGCCCGAGCTGCACAGCGATTCGCCCGAAGCCGTCTACGCGCACACGCCCGGCTTGAAGGTCGTGATGCCGTCGCACCCCTACGACGCCAAGGGACTGTTGATCAGCGCGATCCGCGACCCCGATCCGGTGATTTTCTTCGAGCCAAAAAGAGTCTACCGCTCGATCAGGGAACACGTGCCGGAAGAGGAGTACACCATCCCGATCGGGCAGGCCAAGGTGCTGAATGAGGGGACCGACCTGACGCTGATCACGTGGGGCGCGATGGTCTTCCAGTGCCTCGAGGCGATCGATCGGTTGCCGGAGGAAGTGAGCGTCGAGCTCATCGACCTGCGGACGATTTACCCGATCGACGTCGAGACGATCGCCGAGTCCGTGCGCAAGACCGGCCGGGCGGTCATCGTACACGAGGCGCCGAAGACGGCCGGCCTGGGCGCGGAGGTGTCGAGCCTCATTCAGGAGCACTGTTTCCTGCACTTGCAGGCGCCGGTGCAGCGGGTGACCGGCTTCGACACGGTGATGCCGTACTACAAGCTTGAATCGCAGTACCTGCCGGATGCATCGCGGATCACCTCGTCGATTCGCGATTGCCTGGCCTATTGAACGAGAGTGTTGGAAAGATGAGAGTGGCTTGGGCGTCTCGCCCGAGCGTTCCCCGCGGAGCGGCTGGCCGCCGCGAAGCTCGGGCAGGATGCCCAAGCCACGAAACGGAGTCGCATGGTTGCCGATGCCGAATCACAGAACCCGATCTTCTACCTCCCCGACCTGGGGGAAGGATTGGAGGAGGCCGAGCTGATCGAGTGGTCGGTGCGCATCGGGCAGCGGGTCCAGGAGAACGACATCCTCGCCAAGATGGAGACGGCCAAGGCGCTGGTGGAGATTCCCAGCCCGCGCGCCGGCGTGATCGCGACACTCCACGGCAAGCCGGGTCAGGCGATCAAGGTCGGGGCGCCGCTGGTGACGTTCAAGGTGCAGTTGCCGGTCCCTGCCGGTTCCGACGGCGGCACGCGCAGGGCGGAACAGCCACACGCGGTGACGGCGCGCGAGCAGCCGCGGCGGGATGCCGGGTCGGTCGTAGGGAATCTCGGCGAGGTGAGCGAATCGCCCGAGCGCGGAGAGAAGGTCCTGGCTGCGCCGGCCGTGCGCCGGCTGGCGCGCGATCTCGGCATCGATCTGTCTCGCGTCACGGGCACGGGGATCGGGGGACGTATCACGTCTCACGACGTCCAGACCGCCGCGCACGATGGCGAAAGCGCGCCCGCGATGCCGAAGGCCGCTTCGCCCCCGGCGCCGAAGGGTTCGGCGGCGATCGGCGCCGTTCGCATCCCGTTCCGCGGCGTGCGCCGCACCATCGCCGAGCACCTCCGCTACAGCGTGAGCCACGCCGTTCACTACACGGTGATGGACGAGGCCGACGTGACCGCACTCGACGCCTTGCGCCGCAAGCTCGTGGCCGCGTCGAACGAGAAAATCAGCCTGCTTCCGTTCGTTGCCGTGGCCGTCTGCCGCGTTCTATCCGGCCGGATGGGCGCGAAGTTCGTGCGGCTGAACTCCACCGTCGATGACGAAAAGCAGGAGATCGTGCAACACGCCGCCGTGCACCTGGGCGTCGCTACCGACACGGAGGCCGGCCTGATGGTTCCAGTCGTCCGCGACGCGGATCACCTGGGCGTGCTGGAGCTCAGCCGGCGGATCGCGCAGCTCGCGCAGGGGGCGCGGGATCGTGAACTCAAGCCCGATCAACTGACCGGCTCGACGTTCACCATCAGCAACTTCGGCTCGATGGGCGGACGGTTCGGCACGCCGATCATCAACTACCCCGAGGCCGGTATCCTGGCGATCGGGCGGGCGCGGGAGGGTGTGGTGGTGCGCGACGGCATGCTCGGCGTGGGCAAGCTGCTGCCGCTGAGTCTCTCCGCGGACCATCGCGTGATCGACGGCGCCGCCGCCGCCACGGCGCTGGCGAAGATGGTGGACCTGCTGCAATCGCCCGACGAGTTGCTTCCGCCCGGGGAGGAGAGATAGCGCATGCCCGCGACTCGACCCAACTCGTCACAGGCCGAGCAGACCCGCTACGCCTGGAAGTTGCTCCGCGCCGGGCCGCTGCGCCTCGACGGGGGGAGCATGTTCGGCGTCGTCCCGCGCGCGGTCTGGAACCGCAACGTCCCCTGCGACGAACAGGGGCGGATCGAACTCGCGCACAACTGCCTCCTGCTCAAGCCCACCGGCTCCGCCGTGGGATCACCGCGCCGCGTCGTGATCGAGGTCGGCAGCGGCGACAAGTTCGACGAGAAGAACCGCAATATCTATGGGCTGGGCGATCGGGCCATCTCAGACGCGCTGCGCGACGTCGGCTGCCGATGCGAAGAGGTCGACCACGTTATCGTCACGCACCTGCACTTCGACCACGCCGGCGGATTGACGCGCCACACCGCTGGCGGTGTCGAGCGCACGTTCCCCAACGCCACCGTTCACGTGCAGCGCCGCGAGTGGGACGACGCGCTGGCCAATCGCTCCGTGATGACGCGCACGTACCTGCCGGAGAACCTTGAACCGATCCGCCCGCAACTGAGATTGATCGATTCCCCGCCACCGTTTCCGCCCGGTCACTTGCCGCAGCGCGATGAATCGCCGCCGAACCCCTTGTCGCAGCGCGAAACCCAGATCCTGCCCGGCATCCACGTCTTCAACGTTCCCGGCCACACCTGGGGCCAGCAGGCCGTCCGCTTCACGGACGATCGGGGCCGCGTCGTCGTCTTCTGTCCCGACATCATCCCCACCGCGGCCCACGTGGGTGCGGCATACAATATGGCATACGACGTCGAGCCCTTCATCAGCACCGTAACCCGCCGCTGGTTCCTGAACGAGGCCGTGGAGAACGACTGGCTGCTCGTGCTAGATCACGAGCCCGGCGAGCCCCGCCGGCGCGTCCGGGCTGACGGGCGCGGGTGGTACGAACTCGTGGCGGCAACGGAGTGAAACGATGCGCACGGCGGCGAAGCAGCGGAACATCGATTCGCAGCCGCAGGCCTTGCGGGCGCTGACCCGCGAGATCGAGCGGCAGGAGATCGAGCTGCGCAAGGGCGGCGGTCCGTCCGGCCACGAGCGTCAGCGCAAACTCGGCCGGCTTCCCGTGCGCGAGCGGCTGAACCGCCTGCTCGATCCCGATGCGCCGTTTCTCGAGCTTGGCCTGTGGGCGGCGCATGAAATGTATCCTGATGCCGGCGACGTGCCCGCCGCGGGCGTCGTGACCGGCATCGGAACGGTCGAGGGCCGGTCCTGCATGATCGTTGCCAACGACGCGACGGTGAAGGCCGGCGCGTTCTTCCCCGCCACCGTCAAGAAGGTCCTCCGCGCCCAGCGCATCGCCGCGCGGTGCAACTTGCCGCTGGTTTACCTTGTCGATTCGGCCGGCGTGTACCTGCCGATGCAGGACGAGATCTTCCCCGACGAGGACGACTTCGGCCGGATCTTCCGCAACAACGCCGTCCTCTCCGCCATGGGCGTGCCGCAGTTCGCGGCGATCATGGGCAACTGCGTCGCCGGCGGCGCGTACCTGCCGGTGCTGTGCGACAAGGTGCTGATGACCGACGGCAGCGAGTTGGACCTGGCCGGGCCGGCGCTGGTCAAGGCCGCCATCGGGCAGGACGTCGACCGAGAAGAGCTTGGCGGCGCAGCCATGCACGCGCGCGTCAGCGGCACCATCGATTTCCATGAGCCGAACGACGAAGCCTGCCTCGCGCGGCTGCGCTCGCTCGTCGCGCTGCTTCCGCCGGAGAATGCGGGGCCGGAGCGATTCCCGACTCCCGACCGCGTTCTCGATGACGTCTACAACCTCGTCAGCGCCGACGGCCATGGCGAGTACGACGTGCGCGACCTGCTCGCGTGCGTGATCGACGGCGGATCGATGCAGGAATACAAGGCCGAGTACGGCAAGACGCTCGTCTGCGCCTATGCCGCAATCGGCGGGCAGAACATCGGCGTCGTCGCCAGCCAGCGGCTGCGCTCCAAGTCGGGCAGCGGCGAGTTGCAGATCGGCGGGGTGATTTACCACGACAGCGCCGACAAGGCCGCGCGCTTCGTGATGGACTGCAACCAGACGTCGCTGCCGCTGGTCTTTTTCCAGGACGTCGTGGGCTTCATGGTCGGTCGCGATGCGGAGCAGCACGGCATCATCCGCAGCGGCGCGAAGCTCGTGAACGCCGTCAGCAATTCGACCGTCCCGAAGATCACCGTCGTCATCGGCGGAAGCTTCGGGGCGGGAAATTACGCGCTCTGCGGCAAGGCGTTCGACCCCGCGCTGATCTTCGCCTGGCCGGGTGCGCGCTACGCCGTCATGGGCGCCGACCAGGCCGCCGACACGATCCTGTCCATCGAGCAGCGTGCGGCCGAGCGAGCAGGGGGCAAGCTGGCGGACGATGAGCATCGCCGCCTGCACGATCGCATTCGGGCGGACTACCGGCATCAGACCGACATCCGCTACGGCGCCGCGCGCGGCTGGGTGGACGCGATCATCGCGCCACATACGACGCGGGACGTGCTGGTGCAGAGCCTGCGATTGGTGAGGCGACCTCCGCCGGCCGGAGGCTTTCGCGCCGGCGTGCTCCAGGTGTGAGCGTGGCACATGGCCAATGTCCTTCGCATCGGCAACGCGCAGGCCTTCTGGGGCGACGACAGCACCGCCGCCGCGCGCCTGGCGGCGCAGGTTCCCGAGCTGGACTGGCTCACGCTCGATTACCTGGCCGAGGTGTCGATGTCGATCCTCGCCAAGCAGCGCGAGCGCGACCCGTCCGCGGGCTACGCCAGGGATTTTCTCGAGGTCGTCGCCTCGCTCGTGCCCGTCTGGCAGGGTGGGCGCAAGCTCCGCGTCATCACCAACGCCGGCGGATTGAACCCGGCGGCTTGCGCCCAGGCTTGCATCGACCTCTTGCGTCAGGCGGGCTGCCGTGGCGTGAAGGTGGGCATTGTCAGCGGCGATGACGTGCTCGACGTGCTTCGCACTGATCCGGCGAACTTCCAGGACTTTGCCGCCGGCGCTCCGCTTAGCGCGATCGCCGATACGCTGATCACGGCCAACGCCTATCTCGGCGCCGAACCGATCGCCGAGGCGATCGCCGCCGGCGCCGATCTGATCATCACGGGACGAGTGGCCGATCCGAGCCTCACCGTCGCGCCCTGCGTCGCGCACTTCGGATGGTCGTGGAGCGACTACGATCGCCTCGCCGGCGCAACCGTCGCCGGGCATCTCATCGAGTGCGGCACGCAAGTCACCGGCGGGATCAGCACCGACTGGATGGGGCTACCCGATCCCGCGGACATCGGCTTCCCCGTCGCCGAGGTCCACGCCGACGGCTCGTGCGTCATCACCAAGCCGCCGAACACCGGCGGGCGAGTCGCTGAGCAGACGGTCAAGGAGCAACTGCTCTACGAGATCGGCGATCCGAACAATTACCTGAGCCCCGATGTCACCGTGTCGTTCCTGTCGCTGCGCGTCGTCGATGAAGGCGACAACCGCGTGCGCGTCAGCGGCGCGACGGGTCGAGCGCCGCCGCAGACGTACAAAGTGAGCGTCACGCACCGCGCCGGCTTTCGCGCATCGGGCATGCTCACGATCTTCGGCCGCGATGCAGTCGCCAAGGCACAGCGCTGTGGGCAAATCGTGCTCCAGCGACTGCGCCGCGCCGGCTGCGAGCCGCAGCGGTCGTGGGTCGAGTGTCTCGGCGCCGGCAGCGTCGTCCCCGGCGTGTTGCCGGCAAGCTGCGCGGGGGCGGTGGAGACCGTTCTGCGCATCACCGTGGCCGACCCCTCGGCCAAGGTTGTCGAACGATTCACGAAGGAACTGATGCCGCTGATCACCAGCGGCCCGCAAGGCGTCACCGGCTACGCGGAGGGTCGCCCGGCGGTGCGTGAGATGTTCGGCTACTGCGCAACGCTCATCCCCCGGGCGATGGTTCGGCCTCAGGTGCTGGTGCTGGAGGCATGATGGCGGCGACGAAGACAGTTCGGCTTGGAGACATCGCCTATGCCCGCAGCGGCGACAAGGGCGGCGGCGCGAACGTCGGCGTGATCGCGCGCACGCCCGCCGTGTTCGAACACCTCCGCCGAAACCTCACCGCAGAAGCGGTCGAGGCGTTCTTCAGGCCGCTCGGCGTCGGGCGGGTCGTGCGCTACGAGCTGCCGAACCTCGGCGCGCTCAACTTCGTGCTGCCGGGGATTCTCGACGGCGGCGGGAGCGTATCGCTGCGAATCGACGCTCAGGGGAAGGCGCTGGGTCAGGCGCTTCTCGAAATGAACCTCGATATCTCCGACACGGAGGTGACGCGATGAGCGCACCGGGCGTCCTGTTTGAGGCGGTGAACCCGTCGGTCGTGGTGGTCACGCTGAACCGCGCGGAAAAGCGCAACGCGCTGAACACGGGTTTGATGGAGGAACTCTGCGCCGCCGTACACAACGCCTCCACCGATACCCGTTGTCGCGCGTTGATCCTCCGCGGCAACGGTCCGGTGTTCTGCGCGGGGCTCGACCTTCACGAGGCATCGCTCCCCGAGGCGACCGAGCGATCGGCGCGCGCCTTGGCGGAGTTGTATAAGGCAATCTGCCTCTCCCCGCTGGTCACGATCGCCGCGGCACAAGGGGCCGCCATGGGAGGCGGCGTCGGGCTGCTGGCGGCGTGCGACCTGGTCGTGGCGTCAGACGACCTGCGCATCGGCTTCCCGGAAGTGCGCCGCGGGCTGGTCGCGGCTCTGGTTACCGCGCTGCTCCGCCGGCAGCTTCCAGAACGGGTCTTGCGCGAACTGGTGCTGCTCGGTCAGACGATTACCGCGACCGACGCGCTGTCGCATGGGCTGGTGAACCGCGTCGTACCGTCGGATCGACTCACGGGCGAAACGGAACGTCTGGCGGGACAGGTACTACAGGGTGCCCCCGCTGCCATCACCCGAACGAAATCGCTTCTCGACGATCTCGCCCCGCGTCCCATTGCGAGCGATCTGGTGCATGCTTTGCGGTATCACCTGGAGGCGCGCGACGATTCCGAGGCTGCAGAGGGGATCGCCGCATTTCTGCAGAAGCGCGAACCGCGCTGGCTTCGGCCGTGAGACTCAGCCGAACGGGGCCCGCGAACTGGGCGCCGCAATGAAACCGCGACCGTGCGGCGCTCGTAAGAATGATGAGATGTATGCTGACCTGACCGATGTTCGTTGCTACTACGAACTGCTCGGGACGGGCGACCCGGTTCTCCTGATCCCCGGCCTGGGGGCGACGTGCACCCTTTGGGACGGCGTCACGTCCGATCTCTCCAAATCGTTCTCCCTGATCCTGCTCGACAACCGCGGCCTGGGCCGATCGATCGCCAAGCGCGCGCCGCAGAACCTGGCGGATCTCGGCGTCGATCTGGTGGAGCTCATGGACCACCTGCAACTCGAGCGGGCGCACGTGATGGGCTTGTCGTTCGGCGGAATCATCGCGCAGCAACTGGCGATCGATCACCCCAGCCGCGTCGATCGCCTCGTGCTCGTCTCCTGCAGCGACCGCTTCGGCCCGTACCTGCTGGAGGTGGCCAAGCTGATCGGCCAGGCGCTGCGGCACTTCCCGCCGGAACTGTTCCGGCGAACGATTGAACTGCTCGGAACGGCGCCGGAGTACTTCGACGCGCACGCCGACGAGATCGATCGAAAGATCGCCACCGAGTGCGACCTGGGGATCCCGCGCGGGGCGGTGGCGCGGCAACTGCGATGCCTGGGCTGTCGGGATCTGGCCGACGGGCAGGAGTATCGCATCACCGCGCCGACTTTGGTGATCGCCGGCGAACAGGACATGCTGATCCCGGCCTGTTACGCCCGGCAGATGGCGCGCCAGATCCCGGGGAGCGAGTTTCTGCTGGTCCGCGAGTGCGGCCACAACCCCTTTGCCGAGAAACCGGAGGCGGTCGTGCCGCGAATCATCGAATTCCTGATGCCCTCGCGCGCCGGCGATCGTCGAGATTGCGATGAGGCTCAACTTGCCATGGAGGAAACGGTCTAACTGGAAGAGGTGAACGATGCGCGGTCCGCTGGACGTCATGATGCGGTGGTGGAAGGAAACCAACGATCACGGCAACGGCCGAGGCAATGGCCATGGCAACGGCGACGCGCCGGCCACCGTGAGCGAGGCGCCCGCGCCGCCGCGCCAAGAGACGACGCTCGAGCCGCCGTGGCTGGCCCAGTTGGACCGCGAAGGCGTCCCGCGGTCGCTGCATTACCCCACGACCACCCTCGGCCGCATCGTCGATCAAGCCGCCGAGCGCTTCGGCGACCTTCCGGCGCTGGTCTACAACCAGAACCGCTGGACCTACCGCGAACTGCTGGCGCGCGTGAACCGCATGGCCGGGGGGTTGTCGCGGCTGGGCGTGCGCAAGGGCGATCGCGTCGTGCTGACACTTCCGAACTGTCCGGAGTACGTGACCGCATTCCTCGCCGTCCAGAAGCTCGGTGCTGTGCTGGTCAACGCCGGCCCGCTCATGGGGCTTGACGATCTGCGCGCCCTCATGACGCTGACCTCGCCGCACGTGGTGATCGCCTTGGACCTGCAGGCGCCGCAAATCATCCGCGCAGCCAGCGCTTCCTCGCCCGCCCATTTCGTGTGGGTCACGTTGCAGTCGTACCAGACGCTGCTGAAGCGATTGGGCTACCAGATCAAGTTGTGGCACGGGCGCGAAGCCGCCACGGGTTCGGCCGCGCACGTGACGCTGGCCAATCTGCTGGAGAATGCTCCGGCCAAGCCCCCGACGATCGAGCCGTCCCCCGACGCGACGGCCGTCCTCCAGCCCACCAGCGGCACGACCGGTTCGCTCAAACTCGCGCAGCTCTCGCATCGCAACCTGCTGGCCAACGCGATGCAGGTGGCGGTCTGGATGAGTGCCCGCGACGGACAGGAACGCGTGCTGACGGTGCTGCCGATGTTCCACGTCTACGGGCTCACGACCGGGTTGATCAATCCGCTCTTCTGCGCCGCGACAATCACGCTGCTGACGCGCTTCGACCCGGCGCAGACGCTGGACGTGCTGGAGCGCGAACGGCCGACCGTCTTCCCGCTGGTGCCGGCGATCTGCGATGCGCTGTGCAGCGAGATCGAGCGGCGCGAGCGGCCGGGGGCCTCCGGCGAGCACAGTCGAGTCGCGCTGCCCGGGTTGCGCGCCTGCATCAGCGGCGCCGCGCCGCTGCCCAGGGAGACGGCCGAGCGATTCGAGCGGCTCACGGGGGCTGTGGCGGTGGAAGGCTACGGTCTGAGCGAATCGTCGCCCGTCACGCATGCGAACCCGATGTCGCAACCGCGCTATGGCTCGATCGGTCTTCCCATGCCGGACACGCTTTGCCGCGTCGTGGACCTGGATGACGGCGTGACTTCGGCGAGCTCAGTCGAGCCGCGCGACGTCCCGACGGGCCAGCCCGGCGAATTGCTCGTCGCGGGTCCGCAAATCATGAGCGGCTACTACAAGAATGCGGAGGAAACGCAGCGCGCCTTATGGACGGATGAGCACGGGCGGACGTGGCTCCGGACAGGCGACGTCGTCCGCATGGATGAAGACGGCTTCTTCCAGGTCCTGGACCGCAAGAAGGACATGATCATCCGCTCCGGACTGAAGGTGTACCCGGCCAAGGTGGAGAAGGTCCTGCTTGCGCACGAGCGCGTCGCCGACGCCGCCGTCGTCGGGCGTGCGGATTCTCTGCACACCGAGGAGGTCGTGGCGTTCATCGTCGTCAAGTCCGATGACCTCGACCGCGACGCGCTGGCGGCTGAGCTGCGCGCCCTGTGCCGCCAGCACCTGGCGGCCTACGAGGTGCCCTCGAAATTCGAGTTCATCGACCGGATCCCGCGTTCGGCGCTGGGCAAGGTGCTGAAGAAGGAGCTGCGTCGGCTTCCCGCCGACTCGCCCACCAAGCCCCAGAACCCACAAAGGGAAAGGAAGGCCGCCTGATGGTCGCATGGAATACGACGGGCGGTCGCGTGGCGATCGTGGCGGGCGCGCGCACGCCGTTCACGAAGATGGGCGGGCCGCTGCGCGACGTTCACGTGTCCGATCTGGCCAAGGTCGCGTTGCAGGAGACGCTCTATCGCGCCCGCTGGCCGAGCGAGCGGCTGGACGAGGTGATGCTCGGCAACGTCGTGATGCCCGCCGACGCGACGAACCTGGCGCGCGTTTCGGCGCTGTGGGCGGGTGTGCCGTCGCGCGTGCCGGCGATGACGGTGCAGCGAAACTGCGCCTCGGGGATGGAAGCCATCGCCGAGGCTGCGGCACGCATCCGTTCCGGCCAGGGCCGGGCGATCCTCGCAGGCGGCGCCGAGTCGATGAGCACGATCCCGCTGCTGCTTCCCACGGAAAGCCTCGAACCGCTCTCGCGCGTCAAACGGGCGCGAAACGCGTGGCAGAAGGCGACCGCCGTCGCAACGCTGCGGCCTCGACACTTCCGCCCGGTCGCGGCGCTGGAGTGCGGGCTGACCGATCCGACGTGCGGCCTGATCATGGGCAAGACGGCGGAGGTCCTGGCGCAGGAGTTCGGCGTGTCGCGCCGCGAGCAGGATGAATTCGCCCTCCGCTCCCACCAGCGCGCCGCCGCGGCCGAGAGCGCCGGCCGATTCAAGGATGAGCTGGTCGCCGTCTACGCTGGAGATCGCTTCGAGCCCGTGACCGCCGACGTCGGCCCACGCGCGAATCAGTCGCTCGAGGCGCTGGCGAAGCTCAAGCCGATCTTCGACCGCCGCGACGGCACCGTCACCGTCGGCAACTCCTGCCAGGTGACCGACGGCGCCGCCGCCGTCCTCACCATGGATGCCGAACTGGCCAAGGCCGAGGGACTTGAGCCGCTCGGCTACGTTCGCGCCTACGCCTACGCCGGGCTCGATCCCGCGCGCATGGGGCTAGGCCCCGTCTTCGCGATCGAGCAGCTCCTGCGAACGACCGGCCTGAATTTGAGCGATGTCCCGCTCTTCGAGATCAACGAGGCCTTCGCGGCGCAGGTGTTGGCGTGCCTGAAGGCGATGGCCTCGCCGACATTCGCGCGCGAGCACCTCAACCGCGGCGAGCCGCTGGGCGAAATTGATCCCGAGCGATTGAACGTCAACGGCGGGGCGATCGCCCTTGGCCATCCCGTCGGGGCCACCGGCGCGCGGCTCGTCCTGACATTGCTCATGGAGATGCGACGCCGCGATGTGGAACTGGGCATCGCGTCTCTTTGCATCGGCGGTGGGCAGGGGGCGGCGATCCTGCTGGAACGGAGGTGACCGCGATGCAGCCAGCCATTCGAACGACCAGGGACGCTGACAACATCCTCACGATCCGGATGGACGTGCCGGGCAAGCCCGTCAACGCCTGCTCGCCTCAGCTTCTGCACGAGCTGTTGGAAGCGGTAGTGGCCGCGGAACACGATCGGCCCGCGGGCGTGATCTTCGCGTCAGCCAAGCCGCGGTCCTTCAACGCCGGCGCCGATCTGTTCGAAACCCGCGGCATGACCCGCGAGCAGTTGACGGAGTACCTGACGCGGGGCCAGGCGCTCTTCGTGCGCATCGCCCACCTTCCCATGCCGACGATCGCCGCGATCAACGGCGATTGCCTGGGCGGCGGGTTCGAGCTGGCACTGGCGTGCCGCTATCGCGTGGCGGTGGATGATGGCTCGATTTCGATCGGCCTGCCCGAAGTCAAGCTCGGCCTCATCCCCGCGTGGGGCGGCACGACGCGCCTGCCGCGCACGATCGGCCTGCGCCGCGCGCTGCCCATTCTCCTGGCCGGCAAGACCCTGCCGCCGCGCAAGGCGCAGCGCGCGGGACTGGTCGATGAAGTCGTCCGGCCCGAGGCGCTGCTGGCGGCGGCGAAGCGCATCGTGACGAGTCGCGCGCGCGGCCATCACGCGTCGTGGTTCGACCGCGCCGCGGCCGGTCTGCCGCCCGTGCGGTCGCGCATCCTGGACGCGGCCCGGCGCGAAACGATCGAGAAGACGCACGGCAATTACCCCGCGCCGCTTCGACTCCTTGACGTTGTGCGAGCCGGCTTCGAGCGCGGGTTTGCCGCGGGTCTGGAGGAGGAAAGACGCGCGATCACGGAGCTGACGGGAACGGACGCCGGCCGAAACCTGCTGCGCCTGTTCTTCCTCCGCCAGGGCGCCAAGAAGCGCGCCGCCGAGCGCGTCGCCGCGCAGCCGCACGACGTGAAACACGCCGCCGTCATCGGCGGCGGCACCATGGGGGCGGGGATCACCCACACGCTGATCCGCGCCGGCATCCCCGTTCGACTGGTTGAAGTAGACCCGCCCGCCGTCGCAGCGGCGCTGGGCCGCATCAAGCGACTGCTCGACGACGACGTGTCGGCGGGGAAGGTCGATCGTCTCGCCGCACGCCACGCACTCAACCGCGTTTCCCCAACGACGGAGTGGACCGGCCTGGAGTTGGCCGACTTCGTCATCGAGGCCGTCGTCGAAACGATCGATGCCAAGCGCGATATCTTCGCGCGACTTGACCGCCTCATCCGACCGGGCGCAGTGCTTGCAACGAACACAAGCTCGCTGCGCGTCTCGGAGATGGCGCAGGCCACGCTCCACCCCGAGCGCATCGTTGGCCTGCACTTCTTCAACCCCGTCGCGAAGATGCCGCTGGTCGAAGTCGTCCGCGCCGCCCACAGTGACGACGCCTCCCTGGCAACGGCCATCGCGCTGGCGGTGCGGCTCGGCAAGACGCCGGTGCTGGTCAGCGACGCCCCGGGCTTCCTGGTCAACCGCATCCTCGTGCCGTACCTCGCCGAGGCGCTGGCGATGGCCGGCGAGGGTGTATCGATCCGGGCGATCGACGACGCGATGAAACGCTGGGGCATGCCGATGGGCGCCTTCGAGCTGCTCGACGAGATCGGCCTGGACATCGCGGCGCACGTGGTCAAGTCGCTCGGTGGGCCAACGCCGCCTCCCAACGTCGTGGCGCTGTTCGACCGGGCGGAGGATCGTCATTGGCTGGGCAAGAAGAGCGGACAAGGCTTCTACGTCTACCCCGGCCCCCGTGGTCGTCGCGGCCGCGGTCGCTCCACCCCGTCGCCCGAGGTGAACGAGGAGTTGATCCGGACCATCGTCGACGCCGAAGCACCGGCGCTCGATGCCGAGTCAATCCAATGGCGGCTCGTGTTGCCGATGGTGAACGAGTCGGCGCGCGCGCTCGAAGAGGGCGTCACCGACTCCACCGACGCGATCGATCTCGCGACCGTGCTCGGCCTGGGGTTGGCCCCGTTTCGCGGCGGGATCGTGCAGTTCGCCAATGCCGTCGGCGCCGAGGAGATCGTCCGTCGACTCGATGAGCTGGCGGAGAAGCATGGCCCGCGTTTCGTCCCGGCGCCGTTGTTGCGCGAAGCGGCACGCAGGCATGGTCCCATGGCGCCGCATTCCGCTGAGCATCCCGCGCCGCCGCAACAGGAGCACGCGATTCACACCTAAGGAGAAAGGCAGCCGTTCATGCCCACGTTCAAGCGAGCCGACCAGGAACAGTTCGAGAAGGCCAAGGACCTGCTCGAGACCGACGCAGCAGGGGGGGCGAAGGAGCTGGGCTTCGTCAAATCGCTCTTCTACGGCCGGCTCAAGGCCGAGCATGTGCTGCCGTACCCGCAGCAGAATCCGGACGAAAGGCGGCGCACGGACGAGCTGATCGCCAAGCTCGACGCCTTCCTCAAGGCCGAGGTCGATGCTGACGCGATCGACGCCGAGGAGCGCATCCCGCAGCACGTCATCGACGGCCTCGCCCGTCTCGGCGTGCTGGGGATGACCGTTCCCCCCGAGTACGGCGGCGGCGGATTCCAACACAGCTCCTACTGCCGCGCGCTCGAGCGCATCGCGCAGCACTGCACCTCGACGGCCGTGCTCGTCGGCGCGCACCAGTCGATCGGCCTGAAGGCCCTCATGCTGATGGGAACGGAAGAGCAGAAGCGGCAGTTCCTCCCCGCCCTGGCGCGCGGCGAGATGTTGGCCGCGTTCTGCCTGAGCGAGCCCGAAGTCGGCTCCGACGCCGCCAACGTGCAGACGACCGCGCGTCTGAGCGACGACGGCCGGCACTGGATCATCAATGGCGAGAAGAAGTTCGCCACGAACGCTGCCCTCGCCGGCTTCATGACGGTGATGGCCAGGACGCTCGTCACCGACAACGGCCAGACGCGCGAGAAGGTGACGGCCTTCATCGTCACCCCTGACCTTCCGGGCTTCGAGATCGTCAGCCCCAACCGCAGCAAGTGCGGCATCCGCGGCTCGTGGCAGGCGACGCTGCGCTTTAACGACATGCCCGTGCCGCACGACCGCATCCTCGGGCAGCTCGGCAAGGGGTTGAAGGTCGCCTTGAGCGTCCTCGACTTCGGCCGCTGCACGCTCAGCGCTGGCTGCGTGGGCGGCGCGAAGAAGGCGCTGGCCATGGCGATCGAGCGGGCGCGCACGCGCAAGCAGTTCGGCCGACCGATCGGCGAGTTCCACCTGGTCAAGGAGAAGCTGGCGCGCATGGCCGAAACCGTCTTCGCGATGGACGCGTTGACATATCTCTGCTCCGGCCTGATCGACCGCCACGCCGAGCAGGGGGGGCAGGGGGGGGACGTCATCCTCGAGACCGCCATCTGCAAGCTCTTCTGCTCCGAAGGTTCGTGGCAGGTGATCGACGACGCCGTGCAGATCTGGGGCGGGGAGGGGTACATGCGCGAGAACGGCCTGGAGCGCATGCTGCGCGATGCGCGCATCAATCGCATCGTCGAGGGCGCGAGCGAAGTGATGACCGCCTTCATCGCCCTGATGGGCATGAAGGGCGTCGGCGAGGAACTCGAAGGCGTCCTGCGCAACGCGAAGCACCCCGTCGGCAACTTCGGCCGGCTCGCGCAGTTCGCCCGCACGCAATGGGGCGACCTCGTGATCGGTCACGAACTCGAGGGCCTTCATCCGCAGCTCGCCGCCGAGGGTCACCTACTTGCGCGGCTGACGAAGCTGCTCGCCCGCGACGTCGTGCGGCTGCTGCACGCGCACCGCGAGCGCATCCTCGACCTGGAGCTGGTCCACCAGCGAATCGCCGGCGCGGCCGTGGACCTCTACGCGATGGCCGCCGTCATCAGCAAGCTCCAGATGATGCTCGCCCGCGGTGAGCTCTGTCGAACCGACCGCACGGGGGGCGACGGCCACGAGCAGCTCGTCGACCGCGACCTGATCATCGGACGATCCTTCTGCCACCACGCCGCCGAGCGGATCACCACCCGCCTGCACGCGCTGTTTGCGAACCAGGACGATCACATCCTGCGAACCGCCGACGCAGTGCTGGCTAGAACGCATGAATCCAGAACCGCTCCGCGATGATGCGCATGGCTCGGAGCAATAAACGGGAGCAATAAACGGGACAGGTCCTGGGACAGGTCCAATTA
>JBAUGM010000511.1:0-8889 GCA_049679725.1 Tepidisphaeraceae bacterium | reverse complement strand
AGCCGTTCCAGGTCCGCCAGGGGGTCGGTCGTCTCGAACTCTTCGGCGCGCTGCCCGCGCTTGAGGATGGCGGCCTGGCCCTGCATCACCTGGTAGACGAGCGACGGCGAGGTGGCGATAAAACTGTACCGCCCGATGTTCTCCCCGCCGATGACGCTTTCGAGCAGGAACGCGTGCTGGTCGCGGCCCAGGACCTCGAAGGCGCTGACCGGCGTCAACCGATCGGCCAATAACTGCCGATAGACCGGGACGACGTCTGCGGCTTGCGCCGTGGCGCGGAAAGTGTCGATATCGGGGAAGTAGCGTCGCACGCGGCGATTGTAGTAGCAGTGAAGGGGTTTGGTAGCGGCGAGCGTCCGCTTAGATCAACTCGACAGGTATCGCGCTGCAGCGGGTCAGCTGCTGATCACCGGTGAGGAACACGTCGGCGCCCATCTCGATCGCGCTGGCGAGGTGAATCGCATCGGGCGCCTTGAAGTTGAACCGCGCTCGGAGTTCAGTGGCCCGGTCGATGACCGCGCGCGTGACTTCGGCGACGCTGAGCTCCGGACCAGCGAAGAACGTGTCGTACAGATGAAGGAGGATCCTGTCATTCTGCTTCAAAGGCAGGCAGCGACATTCGAGGCGGCTCAGTTGGGAGGTTAAGACACGCTCCTGTCGCAACCTCGCTTCGATGGGGAGGCGGTCAGCCTCGATGCCTTCGACAAAACGTATGATCACGTTCGCGTCGAGATAGATCACCGATCTCCCCAGGACTCGCGCTCCTCGCGGATCTGGTTATCGATGTCCTCTTTCGTGCGGGGATTTGGCGCCTTCCCGAACACTGTCCAGATGGAGGCGGCCGCGGCAGCGGAAGTGCTCTTGTCGTCGTAGACGATCAGGACCTCGCGCGGCTCGACGCCGCGCATCTCTGGCGGTACTTCGATCTGCCGGCCATCGAATTTTGCTTTGAGTGCGACCATTCGTCGGAACCTGAAGGTTCCATGTATTATCGGTGCCAGTCGGTGACCAAGTCAATTTAACGGTAACAACCCGATAACAGACCGAGCAGCGATGACCTTCGAGATCACCACAACCCGCCATTTCTCCGCGTCGCACCAGCTGGTGCTCTACGATGGCTCGCTGGAGCCCCTGCACGGCCACAACTGGGTCGTGCGCGTCGCGGTGACAGCGGCGAAGCTCGATTCGATCGGCGTGGTGATGGATTTCCACGCGCTCGAGCGGCTGGTCGATGAAATCGTCGTCCCGATGCACAACCGCCACCTCAACGACCTGCCCGCGTTCAAGACGATGAACCCCTCGGCGGAGAACGTGGCGGTGCACGTCGGGCGGGAGCTGAAGCTGCCGAATCACGTCACGTTGCGTTCCGTGACCGTCTGGGAAACGCCGGAGAACTCGGCCGCCTATTATCCGTAAGGCTTTGCGAGCGATCGCGCGTTCGGGCGATCGTCAATTGACCGGACACAGCGGCTGAAATACGATTTAACGGACCGCTAACTTTTGGCGCGGACAGCGGACAATCGATGAAGTGCGATAACTGCAACAAGACCGCCACCGTCCACCTGACCGAGATCAAGCACGGCAAGAAGATCGAGAAGCACCTCTGCGAGCAGTGCGCCGCACAGAATGAAGGCCTTCCGGTCAAGAGTCACACCCCGATCAACGAGCTGCTGACCAACTTCGTCATGGCCCACTCCGGGCTCCAGAAGGAGGTCGGCCAGGCTTGCGAGAGCTGCGGCATCACCTGGGCGGAGTTCCGTCAGAGCGGGTTGTTCGGATGCGCCAACGATTACCAGGCGTTCGAGAAGGATCTGACCCCGCTCCTCCAGCGGGCGCACGAAGGCGCCACGCACCACGTGGGCAAAGTCCCCACGCGACGGGGCGGCACGGGCGTGCCGATGAAGCGGCAGATCGACCTGACCAAGCTCCGCAAGGAGTTGGCCAAGGCGGTCGAAGCGGAAGACTACGAACGGGCGGCGAAACTGCGCGATCAGATCCGACAAGCAGAAGGATGAATTGAACCGCTGCGGCGCAGAGCAAGAAATATTCGATGAGCCGCAGATGAACGCAGATAAACGCGGATAAGAGAAGATCGATTCTATTCATCTGCGTTTATCTGCGTTCATCTGCGGCTAACAGCTCCGCATCTTCGCGGTGAGCAAGTTTTTCGAGACTTCATGAAACTGAGCGATCTAACGAATCACGCCGGCGAGTGGCTCCGCGGCTCCGGGCCGATGAGCGAGATCGTCATCTCGTCGCGCATCCGGTTGGCCCGCAACGTGGCGAGCTTCCCGTTCCTCTCCAAGTGCTCGCGGGCGCAGCGCACGCAGATCGAGCACCGCGTGCGCGAGACGATCCTCGGCGCGCAGATCGCGCCGCAGACGCTCTACGTCGACCTCGACGCCGCGCCGGATGTCGATCGCCAGCTCCTCGTCGAGCGCCACCTCATCAGCAAGCCCCACGCCGCCGCCGAGGGCGCGCGCGGCGTGGCCGTCGGCGAGAACGAGACAATCTCCATCATGGTCAACGAGGAGGACCACCTGCGCATGCAGGTCCTCCGCAGCGGGTTGCAGCTCGAAGAGGCGTGGGAACAGATCAACGCGATCGACGACCAGCTCGAGGGCAAGCTCGACTTCAGCTTTCACCCGCGCTTCGGCTACATGACCGCCTGCCCGACCAACGTCGGCACCGGCATCCGCGTCAGCGTCATGCTCCACCTGCCGGCGCTGAAGCTCACCGGCGAGATCGAAAAGGTCTTCCGCGCCGCCAAGGACATGCGCCTGGCGGTGAGAGGTCTTTACGGCGAAGGCACGGAAGCCACCGGCGACTTCTACCAGATCTCGAACCAGACAACGCTCGGCAAGACCGAGGACGAGATCATCAGCGACTTCAAGCACCTGGTGATCCCGAAAATCATCGACTACGAGCACCACGCCCGCCGCACGCTGGTCAACGACCGCACGGTCGCGCTCGACGACAAGTGCTGCCGGGCCCTGGGCATCCTTCGCACCGCCCGACTGATGGCGAGCGAGGAAACGCTGTTCCTGCTCAGTCATCTCCGCATGGGGATCAACCTCGGCCGGATCAAGGACATCGACCTGCGAACGATCAACGAGCTGTTCCTGCTCACCCAGCCCGCGCACCTGCAGAAGCTGCAGGGCCGCAAGCTCGAGGGCGATGTCCGTCGCGCCGCGCGAGCCGACTACATCCGCTCGCGGCTGAACGGGAACTAGCGCGGGGGCGCACGTTCCGTTCGCTTTCCGCGTAACGATCGCGAAGACGCAAGCGACGCCGGTTCCGCCGCGGCGGTCGGGATGTCGCTTGCGTCTTCGCGATCCGGATAGCGCGCCTGGCGCATGTCTTCGCTCGCAGGTTAGACGGGAATTAAAACCGCCACACGTTCTTTCTCCCGCGACGCTCATCGGCCTATGGTTTGCAGGGTGATCCCACGTCAGGCCGCCAGGACTGCTGTTTCACGGCGGCCGGGAGTTGATGATGACGACGATCCGCAAGCCGCAAGAGCAAAGTGACCGGCCGCCGCGGGCGAAGGACCCGTGTGCGCGCGAAGAGGTGAACGGCCCATCGTTTGATCCGGACAACGTCTATGGGCTCGAGCAGAGGCCGCAGGACATGGTCGACGAGGCGATCATGGCGTCATTCCCCTGCAGCGACCCGCCGTCGTTCACGAACAGTCACGCCTGATCGCTGTCGGAGAGATCAGGAGCGGGCGGCATCCCAGAACCGGTGCCGCCTGTTTCATGCGCAGATGGAGGACGCATCTTCTCGACCGCGGGCTCCCGCCGGCGGCTACGAGCTGTCGCACGGTGGACGGCCCGTACGAGGTCCGACAGGTTCCAGCCGCCGGCGGAAGCCGCCGGGAACGGTTGATCGTGGGCGGGAGGGTCGCTCGATTACAACGGCAACCGCCGCGCCGTCTGAAGGAAGTTGTCGTAGTTCGCGCGCACCTCGGTGAGCGAATCCCCGCCGAACTTTTCGAGGAACGCGCGGGCGATTTCGAAGGCGATCACGTTTTCCATCACGACTGACGCGGCACTGATGGCGCTGATGTCGCTGCGTTCCCAGCCCGCCTCGGCGGTCGCCTTGGTGTTGAGGTCGATACTCTTCAGTGGTTTGCCGAGGGTGGAGATCGGCTTCATCGCGCCGCGGACGACGACGGGCTTGCCGTTGGTCATCCCGCCCTCGAGCCCGCCGGCGTTGTTGGTTCCTCTCACAAAGCCGAGCGACGGCGTGTCGCGCAGCGATTCGTCGTAGCCGATTTCGTCGTGTACTTGTGAACCGGGCCGGCGCGCGGTCTCGAACCCGAGGCCGATCTCGACGCCCTTGAACGCCTGGATCCCGACGACCGCCGCCGCGATGCGCGAGTCGAGCCGGCCGTCCCACGTCATGCACGAGCCGATCCCGACCGGGCAGCCGAACACGTGCGCCTCGACGATCCCGCCGGCGGTGTCCTTCGCCATCTTCTGATCGTTGATGAACTCGCGCATCTGCGCGCCGGATGCTTCGTCCAGCGCGTAGACATCGGATGCGTCGCGCGCCTTGAGCAGCTCGCGCCAGTTGTCGGGCGTGACTTGGGTCTTCGATGTTGCCTGCCCGACGGCGCGGACGAAGCCGAACACTTCGATGCCGAACTCCTTCAGCAAGCATCGCGCGACGCCACCGGCGGCGACGCGCGCCGCCGTCTCGCGCGCGCTGGCGCGTTCGAGCGTCTCCCGGCAATCGGTCGTCAGCCACTTGATCGACCCCGCCAGGTCCGCGTGTCCCGGCCGGGGCCGGTGCAGCGGGGGGGTGGCGGCGGGATCGTCCAGGCGGAAGTCCTTGTTGGGGATGAGCATGGTGATGGGCGACGCGATCGTCTTTCCCATGCGGACGCCGGTCAGGAAGTCCACCGCGTCGGTCTCGATCTTCTGCCGCCCGCCGCGCCCGTAGCCGCCTTGTCTGCGACGTAACTCTCCGTCAATAAACGATTTATCCAGAGGCACGCCGGCGGGCATGCCTTCGACGAGGGTGATCAATGCTTTGCCGTGCGATTCGCCGGCGGTGCGGTAGGACAGAGTGGCCATGACGAGCGAATCGTAGCAGAAATGACGGGTGTTTTCGCGGAGGGGTGAGTGTGACCGAGTGGGACGGGGGGAAGGCGAGCTTCCATTTGATTCCGCTTGCGGCTTCGCGGATCGACACGGCTTGGTCCGCGACGCCGCAAGCGGAACACATCCTGGCATCATCGAGTGACGCGAAAAAGACTCGGCAAACCATTGCCCCGACGATAGTTACAGAGTCCTCACAGCCGCAACGCTGCCGTACGGGGCGAGGGTCGGTCGACCCGCAGGTCGTCCGCCGACCAAAACGCTGCGGCGGACCTGCCAGACCCCGCCGCGGGGATATCGTCGGCGGTGAATGCGTGCGAGGCGGGCGCGAGCGACGATCTCGTTAGAAACTATCTCAAGAGAAGACGATGGAAACCGCAGATGAACGCAGATAAACGCAGATAGGTGAAGTCGGGGTTTTTCTGATCTGCGTTCATCTGCGTTCATCTGCGGCTCCTTGAGTCTTGGTCTGTTGAGATAGAATCCGCTGCCATGCCGCGGATTGCCGTCCTGCTCCTGTCGATCGTTTCAATCATCCTCCCCAACGTCACCCGTGCTGAGCCGATCGCCGGCTTCGAAGCCAGCGGCTTTCTCAACGAACAGGAAAAACAGTGGACGACCGACGACGGCGTCCGCGTCCTCGTCAACGCGCCCGGCGACTTCAACCCCGCCCGTCCAACGCACCTCGTCCTCTTCGCGCTCCCCAACGGCAACACCATCGAGTGGACGCTCGGCGCGCGGCTCGAGCCCGGCATGGACTGGCACTTCGACATCCAGCACGTCGGCGCCCAGGTGCGCAAGCTCCGGCAGGTTACCCCCGACGAAAACGTCGTCGTCGCGCTGCTCGAAGCGAACACAAAAAGCTGGCCCGCCTGGCGCAAAGCCCACCCCGACAACCCCAAACGCATCCGCGCGCTGGTCGACCAACTGAGCCGGGCCGTCCCCGGCCCGGACGGGAACACCGATCAAAAGCTCACCCTCACCTGCCACAGCGGCGGCGGGAGCTTCCTCTTCGGCTACCTCAACGGCGGCGATGTCATTCCCGACAATATCTCCCGTATCGCATGGATCGACGCGAACTACTCCTACGACGATGCCGACCAGCACGGCGACAAGCTCCTCGCCTGGCTGAAGGGCGACCCGAAGCGCCACCTCATCGTCATCGCCTACGACGACCGCGAGGTGAAACTCAACGGGAAGAATATCGTCAGCGCGACGGGCGGGACGTACCGCGCATCGCACCGGATGATCGAGCGGATCCAACTCGATGCGAAGCTGGTCGAATCGAAGCGCGACCCATTCGAATCGTTCACCGGGATGAACGGGCAAGTTCGGTTTCTCATCCACACAAACGCGGAGGTGAAGATCCTTCACACGGTGCTCGTCGAGCGCAACGGGTTGCTGGAGGCGCTGACGCTGGGCACGCCCGCGGAGGGGAAGTGGGGCGGGCAGTTCTGGGGGGAGCGGGCGTACGGCGAACTCATCGCGCCGATGCCGAGCCCTTCCACACAGCCGACTTCCGCGAAGGCGCAAGCGGCGGGGTTGCCGCCTCGACCGGGGAACGCGCCGGGTGGGAAGTCGTTCGCGGAGCAGATCGCCGACCTGCCGCCGAAGGCGCGGGAGGCGGCGATCTACCAGGAAATCGCGCGCGGGAACGTGCCGGCGTTCCTGCGGAAGTTCGTGCCCATCACCGTGAGCTTTCAGTCGCCGGATGGGAAGCAGCACGAGGCGACGTATGAGGTGATGCCCGATTACCTGGCGGTCGGGTCGGACGAGGATTTCTTCCGCGTCCCGATGACGCCGCAGACCGCGACGCGCATCGGGGAGATGCTTGGTTGCACGCTGCCGACGCGGAAGATGGTCGACAACGTTTACGCGAACGCTGCCGTCAAACTGGAGCCCAGGCCGCTGACGGAGAAGCGCGAGGCGGTCGAGACGTTCGCACAGCACAACGCGATCATCGAGGCGCAGCGCGCCGGCAAACCGCTCGGCCAACTCGTCGCGGGCGTCAAGAAGGACGTCGTGATCTCAAATCGTCTGAAGGAGAAACCCAACAAGGTCGCCATCTACGGCTGGCACAAGCTCGACGGCAAGCCGATCCAGCCGCTGTACGTCGGCCATGTGGACTGGTACGTCGACTACAGCCACGGCATCCGCCTGGTGAAGCGGGAGATGACGATCGACGGAAAGCGGATCGACGTCGCGGACGTGCTGAAGGATCCGTCTCTGAGCGGCGCGATAAGCGATGAAGGCGCGAGCGACCCCAGTCCAATCTGGTGAGACGTTTATAAGCGTTACGGATTGGTTCACCACGGAGCACACGGAGAACACGGAGAACACGGAGGAATTCACTGACTGTCGCCTTCTCCGTGTCCTTCATGTGCTCCGTGGTGAGCCCCTTTTTGGGAGTTTCAAGTGTCCCGCATGGCGACGGGTGTAACTTCTGTTTGTGGCCGATCGATCTTGAAATGTCATCCTGAGGTACTCCGAAGGATCTGGCGTCACCGACGGATCAGCTGGATCCTTCGGAGTACCTCGGGATGACAAGCTGGCGCGGCCACAAAGTTGCACCCCATGGCGACTTGTGGTCGATAAGTCTATTCGTTGTCGCGATTCCCGCCGCTATGATGCGGCCCCGCGCCGCACGGTGCGCGGGAGAGGCACGCGCGCGAACCTGCGCTCTTGTGGGAGAACCAGTCGGGGATGCAGCCATCATTCAATCGATCCATCGCCATCGCGGAGCCGTTGGAAGTCCGCCGACTGCTCGCGTACGACCTCGTGCCCACCGCCATCACCGGGATCGACGTGAACGCGGTGGGAAGCAGCTTCGATGCCGTGGTGACCGTCGAGAACCTGGGGACCACGACCTACTCCGGCCAGTTCTGGGTCAGGCTGTCCCTTTCGCGCGACGGCACGCTGGGGAACAGCGACGACGTTCAATCGTCGTCCCTCGTGCGCAGCGCAACGATCAACAACGTGAACGACGCGGCGAGCAACTCCGTCGCGCTGAGCGTGAGCGGGACCATCCCCGCGCACGCGGGCGGGGCGTATCGTCTCGGCGTGTTCATCGAGCAGTACATCGCCGGGCCGGAGAACAACACGTCAAACAACGCGTTCGTCACGCCCACCGCGACGATCCAGGCGCCGGGCGACCCGCTGTGGACCAGCAGCACGATCACCGGATCGGCCGGGGATGACGTGATCCTCATCACCGAGGAAAGCGGGTCGCGGCGCGTATCGATCAACGGCGACGAACGCGTCTACCCGTTCGCCACGCTCTTCATCGATGCCGGCGCGGGCAACGACAAGGTCGTCGCCAGCGACGACGTCACGATCCCGCTGGCGATCACCGGCAGCGGCGGGAACGACACGATCGTGGGCGGCGGGATGAATGACGAACTCTCCGGCGCCAACGGCAAGGACAAGCTCTTCGGCGGCGCGGGCCACGACTACCTGCTGGGCGGCGCCCAGGCCGACTACCTCACGGGCGGCGTCGGCGACGACATCCTCAGCGGCGCGGGGGGCAACGATCGCCTCGCCGACGTCGAAGGGATCGACTACCTGCTCGGAGGCGCGGGCAACGACGTGTTGCTGGCGCGCGAACCGTCATCCGGCGCATCGGACACGCTCTCGGGCGGCGCGGGAACGGATTCGGCGGAATTGAATGACGAAGACGCGCGATCGAGCATCGAGCAGTTATTGGCGTGATTCCTCGCGGAGTGCACACCACGATTGTTGACATGTAGTTGCGACGCCTGCGTCGCCTCTGCGTGTGGTGAAGAGG
>JBAUGM010000510.1:0-3134 GCA_049679725.1 Tepidisphaeraceae bacterium | reverse complement strand
GAATCCGGGTCTTCGCTAAAGCTCAGACACCGGCGTGACGGGGCAGCATCCACGAACGCGTCACCGGCGATTTCAACAATGATCAGAAGCAGGACGTCGCGTACACCAACGGCTTGACGAGCGGCGTGATCGTCCACCTCGGCGACGGGAACTTCGGGCTCGGCTCGCCCAACTTCTACGCGATCGGCAGCGACCAGATCGCAGGGCTCACGACGGCCGACTTCGACGGCAACGGGTCGCTCGACATCGCCGGCGTCACCAGCGATCTGAGCGCAGCGGAGGAAGTCGGCGTCCTGATCAACAACGGCAACGGCACCTTCCAGGCCGCCGACCTGTACCCCGCTGGCGAATCGCCCGGCACCATCGGCGCCGCCGACCTCAGCGGCGATGGAAAGCCGGACATCTACGTTCAGAGCACGATCGGCAACGCCGCATCCCTCGCGACCTTCCAGAACAACGGCGACGGCACGTTCGCCGCGTTCACGCCGATCGGCGCGCCCGACAGCACCGCCGCCGGCGGCGGGGGGCAGGAGTCGGCGACGGGCGACTTCAACAGCGACGGCTCGCCCGACATCGCCTACGTCGCTGTCGTCGGGGTCCAGCACGCCGCGACCGGCGGGGCGGCGCTGATCTATCTGTCGCCCCCCGCGCCCGCTGGCATCCTCGGGCAGGATGGCGTGCTTCGCATCACCGGCTCCGATGCCGCCGACGTCGTCGCCATCACGCGAGCCGGCGGGAACGTGCGCGTCAGCAAGAACGGCATCGTCACCAACTTCCCCTTCGTCAGTGTCGTCAGCATCGACGTGCGCCCGGCGGGAGGGAACGACGTCGTCACGCTGGGCCCGAACATCCGCACGACCTTCGTCGACGCGGGAACCGGCAACGATCGCGTTCTCGCCGACGCGGCGCTGACGGCCAACGTCGCCGTCACCGGCGCGGGCGGGAACGACACGATCGTCGGCGGCGGCGGGAACGACGAACTCTCCGGCGCCAACGGCAAGGACCGCATCCTCGGCCAGGGCGGCAACGACTACCTTCTCGGCGGCGCGAGCAACGATTACCTGCTGGGGGGCGCCGGCAACGACATCTGCTCCGGCGCGGGCGGCAAGGACCGCGTCCTCGGCGACGGCGGGAACGACTACCTGCTGGGCGGGAATGGCAACGACCTGCTCGATGCCGTGGTGCTCATCGACGGGGTGGAAGGGATCGACACGGTTTCCGGGAACGCAGGCGTCGATACGGGCGTGGTGCGCCTCGACGACATCGTCGCGGGGGTGGAGAACCTGACGACGGTGTGAGCGCGCAGTTGTCCGCGTGAAGCGCGCGTGCGCCGTCCACTTGCGGCTTCGCGGATCGACGCGTGTTGATCCGCGAAGCCGCAAGCGGAGGGCGCGCTGCGACTAACCCTTCGCCAGCACCACCAGCTTTTGCGAAGGCAAGTCGATCTCCGCGACGCGCTCGCGGCAGAAGCTCAGCACGGCGTTCTCCACGTCCGTCAGGAAGTTCACGACGAAGCGATTGCCGTTGGGATCGGCGACGCCGTTGAGCAGCGTCTGCGCCTGCTGGCGGACGCGCATGAACAGGCCGCGCGTCGAACCGTCGGGGCCGTCGATGCCCATGGGGTCGTTGGCGAAGACGCCGAACGCGCGGATCGAGACGATGCGCAAGCCCGCCGCCCGCACGGCGGCTTCGAAATCGTAGCGGCTGCGGACGAGCATCCACTCCGTGCGCATCGACGTGCGCGGGAGGTATTCGGTCGTCACGATCCGCCCGTCGTCCTTCACGTGATTCGCGAGGTTGCGCAGCGCGCTGGCGAACAGTTCCTGCTCCGGGATGTGGAACAGGACGTTGGCGATGTTGATCAGGTCGTAGCGGCGTTCCAGGTCGAGGTTCGCGTCGGCGATGCTCGCGTGGTGGAACTCGAGCCGGGTCCCCTCGTGTGCGTCCTGCGGGAACCACCTGCTCAGCAGCTCGACGGAGGCCTTGGCGTAATCCACGCCGGTGAACAGCTCCGGTGTGAACCGCTCGAGGAAGAACCGCACCCATCGCCCCGACCCGCTGCCGACGTCAAGCACGCTGCCGCCGTCGACCTTCACCTTCAGGTCCGCCAGGAGCTGCTGGTACGCGGGGTAGAGGACGGCGTCCTCTACGGGTGAGGAGTAGGCGATTTCCTCGACACTGGTGGCGGCGTCGGACTTGGCCTTCCAGGCGCCTTCGTAATGCTTACGGATGCAATCCTGGGTCATCGGCATGGGCGAATCCTTCTGGTGCAATTGGCCAGTCTGTATCGAGTGCGCGGATTGTCCGTCCGCTTGAAAGGTTATCGGTCGCAGGAGCGTCCGCGCTTGATCGAACCGGGTCGGCAGGCGTGTTAATCGTGGGTTAAGGTTGGCGCATGTTGATGCTAACGGCAAACCCGCGCCGGGTGACCCGCTGTCTGGCGCTGGCCGTCATCGCGATGACGGCGGCGAGCGTTCTGGCGCAATGGGTTCGCCTTCGCTCGACGTCGGAGCCCATCCGCGCCGTCGCGTCGATCTTCAAGTTGTCAGCCGAGGGAACGATCCCCGCCTTCTTCTCCGCGGCGGCGCTGTTGGCGTCGGCGGCGCTGCTCTGGGTCAACGCCCGCGCTGCGGCGCAGGACGGCAGGCCGTTCGTCCGGCACTGGCGCTGGCTGGCGATCGTCTTCCTCTACCTCAGCATCGACGAAGCCGTCAGCATCCACGAGTTGGCCATCGATCCGATGCGGCGACTGCTCGGGGACACGGCGCATGGTGTCCTGCACTTCGCGTGGGTGGTGCCGGGCATGGCCGTCGTGCTGGCGATGGGGCTGACGTACCTGCGGTTCCTGCTGCACCTCCCGCGGCGCGTGCGCATCGGCGTCGCCGTCGCGGGGGTGATGTACGTCGGCGGCGCGCTGGGCATGGAGATGCTCGGCGGCTACGTCGCGGAGCGCACCGGGACCGAAACCATCCCCTATGCCCTGATCGCGCTGGTCGAAGAGTTCATGGAGATGATGGGGGTCGTCCTGTTCATCGACGCCCTGCTCGCGCACCTCGGCACGTGCACCGGCGAGTTGCGCGTCGCGCTCGCCGGCGCCCGCGTCGCGTCGCCCCTCGCAGGACGCGCGCCAGGAC
>JBAUGM010000509.1:0-5661 GCA_049679725.1 Tepidisphaeraceae bacterium | reverse complement strand
AGGTTCGCCCCTACAGAAGAGCGGACATGCGATTGCCCTGCTTCGTGGCGCTCTTGGCGTGCTTGGCGCACTTGGCGGCATCTGCGATGAGCGGACGACCCGGGTGGGATGGAGATCGCTCCGCGATTGCTGGTCGCGGCTGCGCCGCGAGCGTGCGGGTACGCACGGCCACGGGCAGGATGCCCGTGCCACGAGGGAGTACAAAGGCCATGGGCGAGACGCCCATGCTGCGTGAAAACCCGTCACGCCGCCGGCGGGACGAAGAGTTGGCGCTCGTAGAGTTGCTGGTACGTCGGGCAGGTGCGGAGGAGGTCGTCGTGCTTGCCCTGGCCGACGATGCGGCCGCGGTCCATGACGACGATGGTGTCGGCACTGAGGATCGTGCTGAAGCGGTGGGCGATGATGAAGGTCGTGCGCTCGTGCATGAGCGACTCCACCGCCTGCTGGATGAGGTGCTCGCTCTCGGCGTCGACCTGGCTGGTGGCCTCGTCGAGGATGAGGATCGGAGAGGCGCGGAGGATGGCGCGGGCGATGTTGAGGCGTTGTTTTTGTCCGCCGGAGAGTTGGCCGCCCATTTCGCCGAGGAGGGTGTCGTAGCCGTTGGGTTTTTCCAGGATGAAGTCGTGGGCGAAGGCGCGGCGGGCGGCGTTTTCGATGTCGGCGCGGAGCTGGCGCGTCGCGGCTTGATGCTTCGGTTCCGTCGATGACAGCAGCGGCGCCATCGGGTGGCCGTAGGCGATGTTGGCGGCGATCGTCCCGGGGAAGATGACCGCGTCCTGCGTGACGATGCCGATCTGCTTGCGCAGCGACGTGAGCGTCACCTGGCGGAGGTCGACGCCGTCGATCGTGACCCGGCCGGACGCGGGGTCGTAGAAGCGCGGGAGCAGCGCGAGGAGCGTCGTCTTGCCGCTGCCGTTGCGGCCGACGATGGCGACGGACTGGCCCTTGGGAACGACGAGCGAAACGTTCTCGACGGCGGGTTGGGTGGTGTTGGCGTAGGAGAACGTGACGTTCTCGAAGCGGATCTCGCGCTTGACGGGAGGGAGCTTGATGCGGGGGCGGGTGGGTGGGGTTGCTTCAGCCTCAAGAGAACCCGCGGAGCTGCGCTCCGCCGCTAAATGGGAGAGGGACTGGAGCTCGCGCGGGCGTTCGACGGGCATGTCAAGCGCTTCGAAGATGCGCCCGGCGGCGGCGTTGGCGCGCTGGAGGTGGTTGTTCACCTTGCTCACCTTCCGCAGCGATTCGGCCATGCCCATGAGGCACGCCATGACGAGGAAGAACTCGGCGCTGGAGAGAGAGCCCTTCACTTTGACGAGGTAGGCGGCGAAGACGACGACGGCGCCGACGACGAGAAGCGTGAGCGTCTCGAGCGTGGGGGTGCTGATCGCGTCGATGCGCGACATCTTGATCTGTTCGGTCACGAGCCCGCGCATGATGTCCCGATACCGCCGGCGCTCGAACCGCTCGGCGTTGGCGGCTTTCACGACGCGGATGCCGACGAGCGTCCCCTCGACCTGCCCGAGCATGCTGCTCGATTCCTGCAACGCCTTGCGGCTGGCGCGGCGCATCTTCTTGCCGAACTTGCGAATCAATGCGTACATCAGCGGCGCGAATACGACGATGAACACGGTGAGCTGCCAGCTCACATAGAGCGAAAGGCCCAGTGAGAAGGCCGCCTTCACCGGTTCCTGGATCGTCTGGCCGAGGACGGTCTTGAACCCATCCTGCAATCCCTGCGCGTCTTGAACCAGCCGGCTGGTGACGTCGCTGGTCCCCTTCTGCCCGAAGAAGCTCATCGGGACGTGGAGCACGTGGTCGTAGAGCCGCTTGCGGATGTCGTTGACGGCAAGGATCGCGGCGCGATCGGCGAGGTGCTCCTGGAAGAATCGGACGGTGCTCCCGAACACGGCAAGAAGGAAGATGATCCCGAAGACGATCGCGATCGACTTCACCGGACTGTCGGGGAAGCGCTGTGCGATGCTCCGCGCGATCCGCAGGTACCACGGAACGGGCGGGAGCGCGTGACCTTCGGCTTGATCAACGGACGGGCTCGCTAAAGCGAGTCCGCCGCTCAGCACGTCACCGGGTTTGACGCCCATCTGCGATGCGACGCCATCGGGCCTGACCTTCGCGACCTGGACGCGATCGGGTTCCTTCGGGTCGAACGCATCGGACAGCAGGCTCATGCCCAGCCGTTTCTCGACGATCTGCCGGTCCATCCACTGGGCGACGGTCTGGTCTTCCAGCAAGACTTTGAAGACGGGCAGCATCGCCCCCAGCCCGGTGGTGAAGACGGCGCCGACCAGCAGCGCGCAGACGATCGAAACCGCCACCATCCGCCGATACGGAGCCAGGAATCGGATGGCGCGCCAGAACTCGGCGTTCTTCTTGCGGTCCCGGTCGTGGCGCCGTCTGCGGTTGTCGTCTGAACTCATGCGGGCACAGCCTGATAGTCGATGAAGGTACTATTATCGGACCCGAGCGGGTTTTGAGTATAGTCGCCCGCGACGATTGAGCGAGAGTCGAGCCAAACCCCCTATGCCCGCGCCCATCCCCTTATCCAAGCCCGACATAACGCAAAAGGACATCGAGGCCGTCGTGGACGTGCTGAACACCAGTACGCTCTCGATCGGCCCGAAGATCGAACAGTTCGAGCGGCTGTGCGCCAGCGTGGCGGGGCGACGGCACGGTGTCGGCGTCTCATCGGGCACGGCGGGGCTGCACTGCGCCATGATCGCGGCGGGCGTCGAAGCGGGGGATGAGGTCGTCACCACCCCCTTCTCCTTCGTCGCCAGCGCGAACGCCGCCCTTTTCGTCGGCGCCAAGCCCGTCTTCGTCGACATCGACCCCCAGACGCTCAACATGGACGTCGACAAGGTCGCCGCCGCCATCACACCGAAGACGAAGGCGATCATCGCGGTCGAGGTGTTCGGCCATCCCGGCGGGATGGTCCAGCTCGAGCAGCTCGCCCAGCAGCACGAGCTCGTCCTCATCGAAGACGCCTGCGAAGGGTTCGGCGGGCAGTTCTCCGAGCGCAAGATCGGCTCGTTCGGCCGGGCCGGCGTCTTCGCGTTCTACCCGAACAAGCAGATCACCACCGGCGAGGGCGGCATGATCGTCACCGATGACGACACCTTCGCCGCCACCTGCCGGGTGCTCCGCAACCAGGGCCGCGAGGGGATGGCGTGGCTGGCGCACCAGCGGCTGGGCTACAACTATCGGTTGAGCGAGATCAACGCCGCCTTGGGCGTCGCGCAGGTGCAGCGTCTGGACGAGATCCTCGAAAATCGGCGCCGCGTGGCGCACTGGTACATCGAGCGGCTGATGACCAACCGCTACCTCATCCTCCCGACGCTCGACGACGAGACGCACATGAGCTGGTTTGTCTTCGTCGTTCGGCTCAACGACCTCTTCGAGCCCGGCGACCGCGACGATGTCATGCGCGAGCTCCGCGCCGAAGGCATCGGCTGCAACAACTACTTCCCGCCGATCCACCTCCAGCCGTACATGGCGGAGGCAACGGGGCACGCGGTGGGGGATTTTCCGGTGACGGAGTACGTCTCCGCGCGGACGCTGGCGCTGCCGTTCTTCACGCGGATGACGCGCAACCAGGTCGATCGGGTGTGTAACGTGCTGGAGAAGAGGCTGGAGAAGACGTTGATGGAGCGGAAAGGCAGATTCTGACCTCCAAACTGGTAAGATCGCGGGCATGGCCCGCGTCTACCTTGAAACCAGCTTCTTTAGCGCTTGCGTCTCGACGCGCAGCGACGTCAAGAGCGCTCACCGCCACGCGACGACCCTGGAATGGTGGAACGCCCAGTCATCAAGGCACGCGTTGTACGTTTCGGCTGAAGTCTTGGCGGAATTATCAGATCCGGTGTATCCGCACAGTGAGGCCGCACTTGCATGGGCTCGTCGAAGAACGACAGCGATTCCAATCACCGCCGAAGTCCTCGGATTGGCTACAATCCTGGTAGAGCATAAGGTCATGCCCAAACCTGTCGCCGGCGACGCCATCCACGTCGCGGTTGCGGCGGTGCACGGCATCGAATATGTCCTGAGCTGGAACGTGCGGCACCTGGCGAACCCGAACAAACTCCGGCATCTTCAATCAATCTGCCTGCGAAGCGGGTTGGTTGCGCCGCAGATCATAACCCCTGAGCTGCTATGGGAGGACGATGATGACAACAGCGGATAAAGCACCTGTCGAGCCCGATCCCATGATCGACGAGGTCCGGGCGATCCGGATCGCGCTGAGCGAGCGATTCGACAACGACGTCTACAAACTCGGAAAATACTTGCAGGAGATCGAGGCGCAGTATCCGGATATGTTTCCTCCTGCACCGCGTCCCGTGCCGACACCGACGAGCAAGTAGGCGACGCCCTTGCGTTCTCTGCATCTGCGGTTTGCTTGAGTTGAATCGCCTATGTCCTACACCGTCCTCGCCCGGCGTTACCGTTCCTCCAGCTTCGACGAAGTCGTCGGGCAGGACCACATCGCGCAGACGCTGAAGAAAGCGATCGAGTCAGGGCGCATCGCCCATGCCTATCTCTTCTGCGGCACGCGCGGCACGGGCAAGACCTCCACCGCCCGCATCCTCGCCAAGTGTTTGAACTGTCAAAGCTCGGACAAGCCCGTCACCAAGCCCTGCGACAAGTGCGAGTCGTGCCTGGGCATCGCACGCGGCGACGGAATGGACGTCGTCGAGATCGACGCGGCCTCCAACACGCAAGTCGATAAGACGCGCGAGGTCGTCATCGACAACGCCGCCTACCGCCCCGCGTTCAGCCGGTTCAAGATCTACATCATCGACGAAGTCCACATGCTCTCCAAAAGCAGCTTCAACGCGCTGCTCAAGACGCTGGAAGAGCCGCCCGAGCACGTGAAGTTCATCCTCGCAACGACCGAGCCGGAGAAGATCCCCAACACGATCCTCTCGCGCTGCCAGCGCTACGACTTCCGCAACATCCCCACGCGCGAGATCGCCGAGCACCTCAAGCGCATCTGCAAGGACGAGAAGATCCAGGCGGACGACGACGCCCTGCTGCTCGTCGCCAAGGCCGGCGCGGGGTCGATGCGGGATTCGCTGTCGCTGCTGGACCGGCTGCTCAGCATCGGCGAGAAGCACCTGACGGTCGAAATGATCGAGGGGCTGCTCGGGCTGCCTGGAGCGGAGCTCGTGCTGGACCTGGCGCAGTCGATCGGCGAGGGCGACGTCAAGTCGGCCCTCACCCGCGCGGACGCGATCGTCTCCGGCGGCTTGTCAATCGACGGGCTGATCGCGTCGCTGATCGATCACCTGCGGAACCTGCTGATCCTCAAGGCGTGCGGGCCGGACTCGAACCTGGTCGAGGTGCCGGGGGTGAACGCGAAGGACCTCGTCGCGCAGGCACAGCGGTTCGACGCGATGGTGTTGTCGCAGGACATCACGATCCTCGAGGAGTTGCGTCGCCAAGTCCGCCAGTCGGGCGCGGGACGCGCGTTGCTCGACGCGACGCTCGTGCGGCTGGCGCTGGCGGAGCAGTTCGCATCAGTCGGCGAGTTGCTCTCGCGCGTGGACGGGGCGGCCACGACCTCCGCCGTTCAAAAAAAAAAGCCCGAGTCGGTAGTTGAACGTCACGTCTCGTCTCCTCCTGTAGTTGCGACGCCTGCGTCGCCTC
>JBAUGM010000508.1:0-10127 GCA_049679725.1 Tepidisphaeraceae bacterium | reverse complement strand
CGCCCATTGCCAGCGCATATCGGCCGCCCATACCATGCGCGACGCTGATCGAGAATCTCACCTACCACCCACTCCCGGAGGACCCATCATGAACCGCATGCTCGCCCTGCTCATCTCCCTCGCTGCTGTCGGCGCGTTGATCGTCGGATGCGAATCGACCACCAACGCCCAGGCCGACAAGGAACACAAGCACGACGCCAAGGGCGGCGCGAAGACGGCCGTCGCGAAGGTCGAACCGTCGAAGGCATCCACCACGCAGCCCGCCAACGGCCAGGCCAAGGGGACCATCGAGTTCCACCAGAGCGGCGACAAGGTCCACATCGCCGGTGAGATCACCGGGCTGCGGCCCAACGCCAAGCACGCGATCCACATTCACGAGAAGGGTGACCTGAGCGCCCCCGACCTGATGAGCACCGGCGGCCACTACAACCCCGAGAAACACCAGCACGGCGGCCCGACCACGAGCAAAACGATCCACGCCGGCGACCTCGGCAACCTCCAGGCCGACGCTGACGGCAAGGCGAAGATGGACCTCACCGTCGACAACATCTCCCTCGGCGGGGAGAAGAATGACGTGATCGGCAAGGCCGTCATCATCCACGCGAAGGAAGACGACTTTAAGACCCAGCCGACGGGCAACGCCGGCGGGCGCATCGGCGGCGGCGTGATCGAGATGGCGAAGTAGCCGCAGGCAGGGTCAATATTTCGTCGCCATGGCCGGGACTCGCCGTCCCGGCCATTTTCTTGCGCGTTACAGGCCGCACGACCCTCAAGCCCGCCCCCGATCCGACCGATCTTGTTATCGGGTCCGACAATTGTGTCGCCCACGACAGGGACGGTCTGCACATGCCACGCGATATTCCGGTCGGCAACGGCCGCCTCTTGTTTACGTTCGACGACCGCTACCAGATCCGCGACGTGTACTTCCCGCACGTTGGCCAGGAGAACCACGCTGGCGCCGGCCCGTGCCGCTTCGGCGTGCACGCCGACGTGCCGGGCCGGCACAAGAACCACCTCTACTGGACGAGTGACCGATCCTGGACGATCCGCCAGCGCTATCTGCGTGACACGCTCACGACGAGCGTCAGTCTCGACAACAAAGACCTGAAACTCGCGCTCTACTGCAACGACGTCGTCGACTTCCACCGCCCGATCCACGTCCGCAAGGTCAAGATCAAAAACCTGGCGCACCACGACCGCACCGTGCGCCTCATGCACCACCAGGACTTCAACATGTTCGGCACGAAGGTGGGCGACACCGCCTACTTCGATCCCGAGCTGAAGTCGATCGTCCACTACCGCAATAAGCGGTACATCATGGTGACGTTCTTCCAGGCGCCCGTCTCCCCGATTGGCGAGCCCGCTTTAGCGGGCGGGCCTTCCGCTCTCGAACAACGCATCGACGAGTACGCCACCGGCACCAGCGGCTTCCACGGCGCCGAAGGCACCTGGCGCGACGCCGAAGACGGGCACCTCCAGGGCAACGCCATCGCCCAGGGCGCCGTCGACTCGACGATTTCCTACCATGCCCACGTCAAGGCCGACGGCGAGCACACGGCCTACATGTGCATCATCGCCGGCGAGAGCCGTGACGAGCTGCTCGAACTGCACAAGTGGCTGCTGAAGATGACGCCGCAGGGGGTGATCGATCGCACCGGCGCGTACTGGCGGCTGTGGGTCAACGGGACGAACATCAACTTCGGCAACCTTCCGGCGAAGGTCGTCGAGCTGTTCAAACGCTCGCTGCTCGTCGTCCGCACGCAGATCGACAACGGCGGCGCGATCTGCGCGGCCAACGATTCGGACATCATGCAGTTCTCGCGCGACACGTACTCGTACGTGTGGCCGCGCGACGGGGCGCTGGTCACCGATGCGCTCGACCTGGCCGGTTTCCCGGACGTCGCGCGCTCGTTCTACACCTTCTGCCAGAAGGTCATCACGGAAGACGGCTACTTCTATCACAAGTACAACCCCGACGGATCGCCCGCGTCGAGCTGGCACCCGTGGGTGATCAAGGGCGCCGCGGCGCTTCCCATCCAGGAAGACGAAACCGCGCTCGTCGTCTGGGCGCTGTGGCGGCACTACTACCGCTACCGCGACATCGAGTTCGTCCGCCCGATGTGGGTCGACATCGTCCAGAAGGCGGCCGACTTCATGTGCAGCTACCGTGACCCGCGCACGGGGCTGCCGCTGCCCAGCTACGACCTGTGGGAGGAGCGCTGGGGCGTCCACGCGTTCACCGTCGCGACGGTGTACGGCGGACTGAAGGCGGCGCGCAACTTCGCCGTCTGCTTCGGCGACCGCGAGCGCGCCGACCGTTACCACAAGGCCGCCGAGGAGATCAAAGTCGGCGCCGCCAAGTTCCTCTACAGCGAGAAGCTCGGCCGATTCGTCCGGAGGCTCGTCCCGCGCGACCAGCCGACCCCGCCGCTCGACGGCGAGTACAGGGAGAAGGATCACCTCACCTGCGACGTCGACGCCGGCGCCATCTACGAGGTCGACGAAGTCATCGACGCCTCGCTCTACGCGATCTACAAGTTCCACCTCTTCGAAGCCGACGACGAGCGCGTCATCTCCACGATGAAGCAGGTCGAGGAGAAGCTGTGGGTCAAAACCCGCGTCGGCGGGCTGGCCCGCTACGAGAACGACTACTACCACCGGGTCAGCAACGACATCGCCGCCGTGCCGGGCAACCCCTGGTTCATCTGCACGCTGTGGCTCGCCGACTACTTCATCACCCGCGCGCAAACGCCGGGAGAGCTGAAGCTCGCCCTGCCCATCTTCGAGTGGACGGCGGCGCACGCGCTGGAGAGCGGCGTGCTCGCGGAGCAGGTCAACCCGTACACCAACGAGCCGATCTCCGTCAGCCCGCTCACATGGAGCCACGCGACCGTCGTGAGCACGGCCATCAAATACCTGGAGAAGCTCGAGAGCCTCCAGCACTGCGAGAACTGCCACCAGCCGGTCTTCCGCCTCCGCCGCCCCGGCGCGGTGGAGGTGAAGAGCCAGGCGACGTTCGACCGCTACGACTCGGAGTTCGAGGTCCAGGAATCGCGCGAGACGGCCAGCCCGGTCGGCAAGTTCAACAAGCAGGACCCGCGCAGCCGCGAGCTGCTGAAGGTCACGCTCTCGATCGACACGCGCGATTGCATCGGCTGCGACGTCTGCGTCGCCCACTGCGACAAGGGCGTGCTCCGCATGATCGACGGCAAGGCGTTGGTCGACCTGCGCCACCTGAACAAGTGCGACCTGGATGGTGAATGCGTCGAAGTCTGCCCGACGGATGTCGTCAGCCTCGTCATCCAGCCCGCCGACGGCGAAGCCACGCCGGGCGTGGATGCGCCCATGCTGATCCCAGCGCGCAAGGCGAGCTAGTACGCCGCGCCCGCGGCGCAAGGCCGGTGAGTCCGGCATCGAACCGCGCGCGGACCGCAACCACACGTCATCCCGACGGGAGCCAAGGCGACCTGAGGGATCTCGGGTGGAGAAGTCGCTCTCGACGCCGAGATCCCCGGTCGTGAAACTCCCTTTGGGATGACGTGCGGCATCGTTCGACCGCCCGCGTTCGCGCCCGCCATCCGGATTCCCCTTGACGATCGATTACACGCGTAATAGATTACGCATGTAATCATGCCCACACGCATCCCCAGCATCTCCGACGCCGAATGGCAGGTGATGGAAGTGGTCTGGGCCGCGTCGCCCGAGCCCGTCACCGCCAACGAGATCGTCGCGCGGCTCGACGCCTCGACCGATTGGAAGGATAAGACGATCAAGACGATGCTCAACCGCCTCGTCAACAAGGGCGCCCTCGGCTACGAGGCCGACGGAAAGCGGTACCTCTACAAGCCGAAGGTGGCGCGCGACGCGTGCGTGCGCCTGCAGAGCCGATCGTTCCTGTCGCGCGTGTTTGGGGGGGCGACAGGGGCGGCGCTGCTGCACTTCGTCGAGGAGCACGACCTGACCCCCGCCGAGATCGAGCACCTTCGCCGCGTGCTCGCGCGGCGGAAGGAGAAATAGGCCATGTCGTCCCACTTTCTGGCGATGACCGAGTCGTCGGTCGCGGCGTGGCTGGTGCGCACGAGCTGGCAGGCGGCGGTGCTCGTGCTGATCGTCGCGTCGATGCAGTTGATCTTCGGGCGATGGCTCGCGCCGCGGTGGCGGTACGCGATGTGGATGCTCATCGTCGTGCGGCTGCTGATGCCCGCGCTGCCGAGCAGTCCGTGGAGCGTGTTCAACCTGCGGATGGCGAAGGCGACGCAGGCGTCAATGAAGACCGACGCGACTGGATCCGCGAAGCCGCAAGCGGCGGACGGGGTGACGGTCACGATCACGCGGACGTTCGACGTCGACGCGACGCCGACGAACGAGCAACCCGCCACCGCGGCGATTCCCGCGCCGTTCGACTGGCGCCGCGCGGCGCTGGCGATCTGGCTCGCGGGCGCGATGTTGCTCCTCGTGCGCGTCATCGTCGCGCACGCGTGGCTCGCGCGAAGGATTCGACGATCGTCGCCGGTCGAATCGCATATCCTCGCCCTGCTTGACAACTGCCGCCGGGAGATGGGCGCGCGCAATGACGTCCGCGTCGTAGCCACCGATGCCGTCGGCGGTCCCGCGCTGTTCGGCTTTCTCCGACCGCGGCTGCTCGTGCCGCCAGCGATGTTGCGGGAGATGAGCCCGGACGACCTCCGTTTCGTCTTCCTGCACGAGTTGGCCCACCTCAAGCGGCGCGACACGCTCACCAACATCGCGCTGACGCTCGCGCAGGCGATGCACTGGTTCAACCCGGCCGCCTGGTTCGCCCTTTCGCGTTGCCGCGCGGAGCGCGAGCTGGCGTGCGACGCGATGGTGCTCGACGTCACCGACTCGCCCGGCGCGCAGGCGAGCTATGGGCACACCATGCTGCGCCTGGCGGAATCGCTCTGCGCGACGCGCGGCCGCAGTGCAACGCCTGCGGCGCTGGGGATGCTTCACACCCGTTCACAGCTCAAAAGGAGGATTATGATGATTTCCGCGTTCAGCCGGCGTCCACAGTCGTCGCGCTGGTCGGTCCTGCCCGCGCTGCTGCTCCTGACCGTCGCATCGTGCGCGCTGACCGACAAAGCATCCTCCAACAGCGCCGCGACACAGCCCACAACGGCGCCGGCTCCCAAGGCCGATGCGAAGTCGGTCGCAACGTTGAGAGCACAGGCCAACCAACTCGTGAGCGCCACGAAGTACGCGGATGCCCTCGCCGTCATCGATCGAATCCTCGCGCTGGATCCAGCCGACGAGCACGCGGTTGCCGTGCGCCCGCTGGTAGAGGACAAAGCAAGCCTCCAGGCTGGTCGCACTGCGGACAACGCCAAACGGGAAGAGCTGTCCAACCCCAATCCAAACGACGCTACCCGCGCGCTGCTGGAGCGCAAGCTGCCGGAGTATAGATTGGACAAAGCCCCCCTCTCGGACGTGATCGACGCCTTCCGCGACCTCATCGGGGCGAACATATTCGTCAACTGGCGCGCGCTGGAAGCCGCGGGCATCGGCCGCGAGCAAGCGGTGTCGGCGCGCCTGCGCGACGTAAGGGCCGCCAAAGCACTCGACATCATCCTCGCCGAGGCCGGCGGCGACAAAGTGAAGCTCGGCTACACGATCGACGACGGCGTCATCACGATCTCGACGGAGGACGATCTCGCCAGCGACACGCTCACGCGCGTGTACGACGTCCGCGACCTCACCGCCCTGGTGCCGGACCACGTGCCCCCGTCGGAACTCACCGCGGACGTTCAGCCGCAAGGGAAGCCCGGCCCCGCCTCGCAGCCGGCGACGACGGCACCGGCGCTGATCAGCCTCGTCAAGCAGATCATGGGGCTGATCCAGGAAACCGTCCGACCGGACGCGTGGCGCGAAGCCGGCGGCAAGATCGCCTCGATGCGCGAGCTCGAGGGGCAGCTCATCATCACCGCCACGCCCGACATGCACGCGGCGATCGACGCACTGCTCCGCCAGGTTCGCGAAGGACGCGGCGTGCAGGTCGTCGTCGAAACGCGCTTCATCGCCGTCGAGCCCGCGGAACTCGACCGCGCCATGGGTGGGAAGCTGCTCAACACGCTCGGCAAGGCCGGCGCGGCCACGGTCTGGCAACTCGCGGACGACGAGGCGACGGCGGTGATTGACGCGTCGAAACGCTCGCCGGACGCATCGCTCATCACCGCCCCGCGCCTCACGCTGTTCAGCGGGCAACGCGGGTACGTCACCGTCTCGACGCAGACGGCGTACGTCTCCGGCTTCACCGTCATCAAGCCCGATGCCGGCGAGACGCGCTACGAGCCGCAGGTGTCGCTCGTCACCTCCGGCGTCAATCTCGATGTCCGCGCCACCTCCAGCGCCGACCGCAAGTCCGCCACGCTGACGATCAAGCCCACGCTCAGCCACCTGAATGCGCTAAACAGCGTGCCCTACCACGGCGGCGGGAAGGACCTGTTCGTCCAGGTGCCGGACCTCCTCGTGCGGGAACTGCAAACGACGCTGAGCATCCCCGACCGCGGCACCGCGCTGCTCGGCGGGTTCGTCGAGTCCAGCGGCGAACTGCGCGCGACGTTCAAGGGCAACAAGATCGCGGGAGATCCTGGGATGATGGATCACAAGCCCGAGGACGGCAAGCCGATCGCCACGACCGGACCGACCGGACCGACGTCGCGCCCCGTGCAAAACCTCTACCTGCTGGTGAAGCCCACGCTGATCATCGCGGAGGTGGAGAAGCCGACGGAATTCCCGCTGCTGAAGACGCAGGGGAAATGAGGCATGGCGCGCTCCCGCGCTTGTCGGTGAGGGGATCCCCGGGACTTCGCTTCGGTCGCAAAGCTCCCTGCGCTACGCCCCGGGGCGTAGCGCAGTCCCGGGGATTCTTCATACCATGGGCGCAAACCTCGCGCCGGATCAGTGCGCTTTCTCCCCCACCGACTTCGTACTATAATTCACGGACCCACGCGAAACGCGGAGTTCCTGACCATGTACGACCCCAGCACCCTTCCCGACAACGTTCTGACGACCCAGCTCAAGAAGGTCGTCAACTGGGCCCGCCGCAGCTCGTTGTGGCCCATGCCGTTTGCGACCGCGTGCTGCGGGATCGAGTTGATGGCGACCGCGTCTAGTCGCTACGACCTGGCCCGATTCGGTGCCGAGGCGATGCGTTTCTC
Organism: Tepidisphaeraceae bacterium; assembly: GCA_049679725.1. Taxonomy (GTDB): domain Bacteria; phylum Planctomycetota; class Phycisphaerae; order Tepidisphaerales; family Tepidisphaeraceae; genus DASYWJ01. The sequence continues at coordinate 2,952 of JBAUGM010000508.1, read as the reverse complement.
GCCCCGCCAGAGCGATCTGATGATCGTCGCCGGGCGCGTGACGATCAAAATGATGCCCGTCCTCCAGCACATTTATCAGCAGATGACCGAGCCGAAGTGGGTCATTTCGATGGGCGCCTGCGCCAGCACGGGCGGCGTGTTTGACGCGTACGCGACGATCCAGGGCGTCGACCAATTCATGCCCGTCGACGTCTACGTCCCCGGCTGCCCGCCGCGCCCCGAGACGCTGATCGAAGGCATCATGGCGATCCAGCGAATCATCGACTCCGACGGCCTCCCCCCCGCCGGCCGGCGCCGGCCGTTGCAACTGGCGGTCGAGCCCAGCTTCAAGCCCACCCCCCAACCCGTCGGCGGCGTGCCGATTACGGTGGGTGGACGCAGCGTCTAATTCAGGGATCGTCGCCGTGAAACCGCACACAGGACTCCTGTCGCACGATTATCTTGATGTGCTGGAGCCACGCAGGTTGCTTGCGGGGGATCTGTCCTTCGATATCGCGGATCTTCGGACGCCGTACGCCTACATCAACGAGGCACGAGGTTCGCAGATAGAGGTGAGAATTTCCTTCGGAAAGAGCGGAAATCCTTATTATTTTGGGTTTACGGCCGGCGTCGCATTGACGAAGGATGATGTCTACGGGAACGCGGACGACATCGACCTCGGCACATTTTTTTCGGGCGACGCCATCGATGTAGTCGAAATCTCCATTCCAAGAGGGGTTGCTTCCGGAAAGTACGCGATCGCAATTCTTCTCGACCCTACGGACCATGAAGATGAACTCGACGAGGGCAACAACCTCGGTTTCGTGCAACAGGCACTCACGATCATCAGCAAGTCTGTAACCACCAATGTCGTAACCGGAACACCAGGCGACGACGTCATCCTCGTCGACAAATACTTCGACGATACGTTTCTTACCATTGCTGGGCAAACAAGACGTCTCGTGGGATCGAGCCTCTTCATCGATGCCGGCAGCGGAAACGACAAGATCGTCACCGGCGCCGGCGTGACGGAGCCCGTCGCGATCACGGGCGCCGGTGGCAACGATACGATCCAGGGCGGCGCGGGAGACGACGAGCTCTCCGGCGCCAACGGCAAGGACAAGGTCTTCGGCGGCGGCGGCAACGACTATCTGCTCGGCGGCGCACGGAACGACTTCCTCAAGGGTGACTGGGGCAACGATACGATGAGCGGCGCGGGCGGGAACGACCATCTCGAAGACAGGTCGGGCGTCGACCATCTACTCGGCGGTGCGGGCAACGATACGCTGCATTGCTATGACGGTTCGCCCTCGTACGACCCCGACACCGTCTCCGGCGGCCCGGGATCGGACAAAGCCGAGATTGACCTCGCCGGCGGCGTCAGCCACCCCGTCGATTTCACCACGAGCATTGAGGAATTGCTCAGATAGTCCGCGCAACGCCAATAGACTTCGCGCGCGGACCGGACAAGCTCAGTGCCGAGAGCTATCGCGCGCATACTTGCAACGACGCGTCCACTCGCATGGCCTCCCCCCCGCCGGCAAGCGCCGGCCGTTGCAACTGGCGGTCGAGCCGAGCTTCAAGCCCACCCCCCAACCCGTCGGCGGCATCCCGCTGACCGTGGGGGGGCGCGCGGTTTAATCGCAACCTCCGTTTTCGGCGCCGCTTAGAGCAAAGAGCGATTTGCGTCATTGAAGCACCGGAGGCGACGCGCGCTGAGCACGCTCCCGAGTCTCTGTGACGCTCCCCTATTTAATATCACGCCCTCCCCGATCAGGGACATTGTAGCAGCAAAAATCTGAGATAGTCTTCGTGGTACCTGCGATGCCAGGTACCTCGGAATGGGTGACCGATAGGGAAGTCTTTACTTCACCCGAACTTAAGAGGAACCGGACCATGAAGACGCGCCCGACCACCGCTGTCACCAATGCCCGCCGTTGCGAACTGCACCCCCTGGAGTCCCGCCAGCTCTTCACGGTGGATCTCATCCCCTTCACCAGCCTCCTGCCCGGTGCGTACGCGCAGGGCGACGTGATCCCCGTCATCGTCACGGTGGACAATCTGGAGGGCACCACCGCGACGCCGTCGCCGGTTTCGTACAAAGCGGTGCTGACCAGAGACCAGACGATCGGCAATGCCGATGACATCCTCATCGCCCAAGGCGCGTTCGACCCGATCCCCGCCAACAACGGCGACGGGATCCAGACGGAACTCACGATCACCGGCGCCATGGCCGCGGGCGACTACTTCCTCGCCATGCAAGCCAACGTGCCGGCGCAGTTCGCTGAGACCGACACGACCAACAACACCGTCTTCAGCCCGACGACCGTTTGCCGCATCACCACCGAAGAGCTGACCAACCCGACGATCCTCGGCACGGCCGGCAACGACCTGATCACCATCGAGCAGCACTCGGACAACGACGTCGTCACCGTCAACGGCGTCAGCTACTACTACGACACCTCCGAAACCGCCTTCGATCACCTGTTCATCGACGGCGGCTCGGGCAACGACAAGATCCTCGTCATCGACGAGCGCGTCAGCATCGATCTTTTCATCACCGGCTCGGGCGGGAACGACACCATCCAGGGCGGCAACGGCGACGACGAACTCTCCGGCGCCAACGGCAAGGACAAGCTCTTCGGCGGCTCCGGCCGCGATTACCTGCTCGGCGGCGCCAGCGCCGATTACCTCACCGGCGGTCACGGCGACGACACCATGAGCGGCGCGGGCGGCAACGACCGGCTGGAGGACCATTTCAACAAGGACTACTTCCTGGGCGGCGCCGGCAACGACGTCTTCATCACCCGCGACGCCGTCTCCAACGAGTGGAGCGACCCAGACACGATCTCGGGCGGCGCGGGCAACGACAGGGCGCAAGCCGACAGCGGCCCGTACACCGATCTGACGGCGAGCATCGAGGAACTGCTGGCGTAAGGCGTCATCCAAAAGGGTTGTCGCGAAGACGCAAGC
>JBAUGM010000507.1:0-6904 GCA_049679725.1 Tepidisphaeraceae bacterium | reverse complement strand
GCGCCGACCACTGCCCCCACGGCACCCGCGTGGGCCACGGGCGAACCGGTCTACGTCACGGGCGGCAAGGCCTACAAGCGGACGAGCGACGGCAAGTCCATCGAGCCGTTTGCGCACCCATCCGCCGAGCCGTACGCCTGGCCGCTCGGGCACGACGTTCGGCCGGCGGCGCAGGCGCTGGGGGCGCGCGGCTGTGTCGAATGCCACGCGTCGGGCGCCCCGATCTTCAATTCGACAGTCAACTCCGCCGCCTTGCTCACGGGCGCGGCGCAGGCGACGCCGATGCACGCCCTGAACGGCCAGCCGATGGGCGCGCTGACCGCGTTCGCGGCGACGTACCCGCTGCGATCCTTGCTCATTCTTGTCGGATACGTCGCGGCGGGGGTGCTGGGACTCGTGCTGCTGGCGGGCGCGGTCCGCGCGGTGAGTCGAACCAGATGATCCAGACGCTCAGCATCCTCGGCCTCGTGATCGCGGTGGCGCTGCCCATCCTCGATTACGTCGTCTTCCGCCCGCGCCGCGCGACGTTCGCGAATGGTGTCGTCCTGCGCGGTGTGCAGCGGCTCATTTACCTCGCGTTCCTCATCGCCCTCATCGGCCTGGCGCTTTCCGGCATCGCCTCGCTCGCCTTCGGCGAGCGCATGCACGGATGGCTGCTCATCCTCCACATGACGCTCGCGCCGCTGTTCTCCGTCTGCGTCGCCGGCTTGGCGCTGCTGTGGGCGGAACAGGCGCGGCTCACGCGCGATCCGGCCGATGTGACCGGCTTCCGAACCGGCGAGACGATCGCGTTCTGGCTCGTCATCGCGACCAGCTTCGTCACCATCCTCAGCGCGATGCTCGGGATGATGAGCTGGTTCGGCTCCGATGCCCAGGAAATCCTGCTGAACCTGCACCGCATCAGCGCCATCATCCTCACCGTCGCCGCCGCCTATCAGGCGGGCCGGCTCCTCCCGCAACCGGCTCGTCCGGCATCCGTTTAGTACGTGACGGCATCGGAACGCGCGCGTGATTAGCGCGCGCTCCGTCATCCGGGACTGGAGCTGTCCCGGTTTTTTTATCCCTTCAGCCGCGGGTCGGAGAGGTCGAGGCGGTACATGATCTGGTTGTAATCATAGCGCGGCGTGGGGTCCTTGTTGCCGGTGAGGAAGATCGTGTATGTCCCCTCGAAGTAGATGATCTTCCCGCCGTCCTGGTCGAAGTAGGGGTGGTGCTTGACGTTGTAGAACGAGTAGTTGTCGTGGGTGACGATCTTGCGGGCGGTGGTCCACGGGCCGATGGGGTCATCCGCCTCGGCGTACCAGACTTCGCCGAGCAGGGAGGTGCCCATCACTTCGTGGAAGATCATGACGAAGCGTTTGCGGAAGGCGTTGTAGTAGACGGAGCCCGCGTGCGCGCGGACGGGCTTGGCGGTCTCGACGTCGCGCATCTGCCAGTACCCCTCATCCGGCTTGAGCTTCTTCGCCTCGACCAATTCCTGCTGCTGCCCTGGGCCGACGGGAGAGGTGTCGGGCTTCCAGCCGTAGACGAGCTTCCCGGCCTGGTCGCGCTCGAGTTTGGGGTTGTCCTTGTCGTAGCGCGCGCCCGTTACGAGGGGGGTAAACGACTCATACGCCTTCGGGTCCTTCACCTGCGCGAGATCCGCGCGCACGCGCATCGAGGGGTACGGCGTCGCGAAGTAAAGGTAGTCGACGCCGCCCGTCTTGTGCCGCAGGACGTGACCGAACGCGTCGCGCTGCGGGCCGTTCAGGTCGAACTTTGCGAACCGCTCGAAGACCTGCTTCTGGTCGTTGAAGATCACGAGCCCGACTTCGTGCGCGGCGGCGAGGTCTTTCACGCGGATGAAGCGCGCGATGAGCCGCTCGCGGCCGGACTCGTCGGGCAGGGTTACAAGCCCGTCGAGCCAGACGGGCCCGGGCCCGTCAAGCGGGACCATTTTCTTCGTGAATCCGTTGTCGGCGGTGAAGTAGTGGAGGTTGACGCCGAGCGACGGGTCGAGCCCGCCGCTGGCGGGGAGGTCGGAGGTCGCGCAGGTCGTCGAGAAGTTGCCCAGCGTATAGGCGGGCCAGCTCGTGTCGCCCCAGAGCCAGAACAGCTTCCCGCGATACGGGTAGCAGCCGACGGTGTCCTGGCCCGACACCATCGCGTTGAGCAGCGGCTGCGATGTGGGCGCCGCCGTGTCGGTCAGCACGCTGTCGCGGTAGATGCCGGCGCCGGTGATGCGGTAGAGGCGCTGGGCGATGTTGAGGCGCTGGATCTCGAGCGTCGTCTCGCCGCCGGGCTTGGTGCGCAGCGCCTTCCCGCGCGTGCCGAAACCGTCGGCGGGGAATTCATAGCCGTGGCTCTTGATCGTGAAGAAGACGTCCTGGTCCATCAGCCCCGGTTCGAGGAAGGCGACGACGCCGTTGGAGTCGGTGTAGTACCGGACCTCGTGGGTCGTGCGCAGCTCGACGAGGGGGACGCCGCGCTTGGTCTGGGCGTCGACGACGGTGATCTTGAAGTAGTCGTGAGCGAGGCAGGGGGACGATGACCACCCCCACGCGAGAAGCGCGACCAGACGAGCGACGGGTAAGTTGAAGCGATGCATGGCCTCATACCTTCAGGAAAATGTTAGCAATTGCAATCTATCTGTGTCACCGTTCGAACGGTCATCCACAACCCATTGCCGCGCAATGGGTAACGCTGCGTCGAGGCGAAATGGGTTCGTTTTGCTCTTTTCTCGCGATGGAACATTCGGGAACATTGGGGAACGATTTGACACCTCGTCGGAGGGCTCGTTTCGGAGGGGTCGTGGGGCGCATTGGTCGTCCGTTTCTTGAAGGGGGCTTGCATTGCTCCCTCAGGCCACGATCCGTCGTGCGTGCACGCGCGCGCCTATCTATACGGGTGAACCGTGCGCGATTCTCAGGACAATCGCGCACGACCATGCCGCGATCGGGAAAACATCCCCGAAAAACGCTTCGAAAAAGTTATCGGGAATCCAATTTTGCCGTAACTCCTTTTGCGCGTTCGTCACGACAAACGCGCACGGTTGGCGAGTTGGGCTATTCGAGGGCGCAGCGCGCGCGATGTCCGCTTACCCCAGCTTCGTCAGGAACTCGCCGATGCGGTCGAGCCCCTTGTCGATTTGCTCCATGCTGGTCGCGAAAGAGAGGCGGACGTGGGTTTCAAAGCCGCTGTCGTTGCCGGGGACGACGGCGACGTGGTTGTGTTCGAGCAGGGCGGAGGAGAAGGAGATCGCGTCGGTGATCTTCGCCCCCCCTGATCCGCCGATGGTCTTCCCGAAGTACGCGCTGACATTGGGGAAGCAGTAAAACGCGCCCTGCGGGCGCACGCAGGTGACCTTCGGCAGGGCGGACAAACGCTCCCACATGTGCCGGCCGCGCTTCTCGAACTGCTGGCGCATCTGTTCGACGCTCTCGGCGCCGCGCGGGTCGGACAGCGCCGTCGCGGCTGCCGGTTGGCAGAAGCTGGTGATGTGGCTGTTGATCTGGCTCTGCAGCTTGTTGATCGCGTCGATCACTAACCTTGGCCCGCCGATGTAGCCGACGCGCCAGCCGGTCATCGCGAAGCTCTTGCTGTGGCAGTTGAACGTCAGCGTCTGTTCGAGCAGCTTCGGGTCGAACGAGGCGAAACTCGCGAACTTCAAACCGTCGAAAACGAGCTTCTCGTAAATCTCATCGGAGAAGACGACGAGCTTCGGATGCTTCAGCACGACCTGGGCCAACGCGCGCAGCTCCTGGGGCGTGTACGCGTGGCCGGCGGGGTTGCTGGGGCTGTTGAGGATCAAGACCTTCGTCTTCGGACCGATCGCGGCCTCGAGCTGCTGCGGCGTGATTTTGAAGCCGTTCCGCTCTTCGCCGCGGATGACGATCGGCGTGCCCCCTGCGAGCTTTACTTGCTCGGGATAGCTCACCCAGTACGGCGATGGGATCAGCACCTCGTCGCCCGGGTTGAGCACGGCCATGAACGCCATGTAGAGGCAGTGCTTCCCGCCCGCGCCGGTGGTGATGTTCTCGGGCTTGTACGGCAGGCCGTTGTCGCGGTTGAACTTCTCCGCGATGGCCTGTTTCAACTCCGGCTCGCAGGGGGCGGCGGTATATTTCGTCATTCCCCTGTCGAGGGCGGCCTTGGCGGCGTCCTTGATGAACGCGGGCGTGTCGAAGTCCGGCTCACCAGCGCCGAAGCCGACGACGTCGATCCCCGCCTTCTTCATCGCCTTTGCCTTGGCGGTGACGGCGAGGGTGATCGAATCGGACACGAGCGAAACGCGGTCGGCCAGCGGGAACATCGAGACGTCTCCACATGAGGGTCAAACGGATGGTTGCGACGGGCGGGGACGGTATCGGCGCGGCCTCGCCAATGCAACGCGTTTGACAATCGAGTGTAGACGGACCGTTGACAGGTCCGATAAGGTGTTTTTACGTTGTCGTCCGTGGGTGTCCTGCACAGTCGCCTTGGAGTTTCCTCGGTCGTTGAGCCAAAGGTTTGCTGATGTTGAGCTTACCGTCGTTGTCGGCCTGGCTGCGCTCGCCGCGCCGGGGGAAGAAGCGAACGTCGTCCGCGTCGCCCGCGTCGTCATCCACGCCGTCGCGCGCGACCCGTCCGGCCGCGATGGAGCCGCTGGAGTCGCGCCAGCTCCTGACCGTCTACTACGTCAGCCCCTCCGGCAGCGACGCCAACCCGGGCACCAAACGCGCCCCCTGGCAGACGCTCGATCGCGTCAGCCATCATCACTTCCAGGGCGGCGATCGCATCCTGCTCGAGGGCGGGCACACGTTCAACGGCACGCTGTACCTCGGCCCCGATGACAAGGGCTCGCGCGCCGCGCCGGTCGCGATCAGCTCCTACGGCGTCGGCCGGGCGCGCATCAACGGCGTGCAGGACAACGGCATCCTCATCTACAACACCGGCGGCGTCGAGATCTCCGACATCAACTGCTCCGGCCCGCTCGGGAAGGGCCGCGGCAAGGGCATCATGCTCTTCACCGACACGCCCGGCCACGTGAAGTACGACTACGTCCGCATCGACCAGATCGCGGCCATTCGCCACCACGTCGGCATCGAGATGGGCTCGACGACCGGCAGCGGCTTCCGCGACGTCTGGATCACCAACTCGGACGTGTACAACAACGTCCGCGGCGGCCTGATCACCTACGCCGCGGAGCGCAACGTACACGAGAAGGTCCTCGTCCGCCGCGTCCACTCGTTCAACAACACCGGCATCGCGTTCCCCAAGGGGACGAGGCCGACGCAGGGCAGCGGGCAGGGGATTTTGCTCGGGATGGTGAACGCCGCCACCGTCGAGTACTCCGTCGCCCACCACAACGGCGAGCTCGGCGACGCCGGGGCGGGCATCTGGACCTACAACTCCAACAAGGTCCTCTTCCAGTTCAACGAGTCGTACAGCAACAAGACCGCCGGCGATCGCGACGGCGACGGGTTCGATTTCGACCAGAACGTCTCGAACTCCGTCATGCAGTACAACTACTCGCACGACAACGACGGCGCCGGCTACCTCATGGCCTCACACATCGACAACGCGCTGCACACGAACACCGTCGTCCGCTACAACATCAGCCAGAACGACAACCGCAAGATGGAGTACGGCGCCCTGCACATCTTCGGGCGCATCACCAACTCCCAGTGGTACAACAATACGGTCTACCAGACCGCCAACCCTTCCGATCGCAAGAACGGCTATGGCATCCAGGTCCGCAACGGCGGGATCACCAACCAGGACGTGAAGAACGTCCATTTCCGCAACAACTCGATCTACGTCACGAGCGGCGTAAAGCTGGTCCGCGTGACGGCCGAGCAGCTTGAGGGCGGGACGGACCTGCGCTTCGAGGGCAACAACTACTACGCGAGCGACAAGGCCTTTAAGTTCGAATGGGGCGATAGCGATTACTCGACGTTCAGCTCGTGGCGCAGCGGGACGGGTCAGGAGCGCGTGAACGGGCAGAACGTCGGCTCGAACGCCAACCCGCGCCACGTCGAACCGACGGGCGGCCCCACGATCGGTGACGCCGACCTGCTCGCGACGGTGACCGCGTACAGGCTGCAAAACGACTCCCCGATCATCAACCGCGGCCTGAACCTCGCCAAGCTGTTCAATACCAACACCGGCGGACGCGACTTCCTCGGCAACCCGGTGCCGGCGGATTCATCGGACATCGGGGCGTTTGAGTTCGTGTGATTCCTCCCTCGCCCCCGGGACAACGCGACACCCTCCGTGAACGCGCGCGAACGCTACGCACGTCATCCCGATGGGAGCCTTGGCGACCTGAGGGATCCCGGGTTCGAAAGTTGTTGCCGAGCCCGAGATTCCTCAGGTCGCCAAGGCTCCCGTCGGAATGACGTGCAACCACTGGCGAACTCCTTTCAAGCCCCACCTCTCCGCAGTCCGATAACACCAGGAGATGCTCGATCGGGTCATTGCGGCATTGGTGCAGTCGAAGAACGAGGCGGCCGACGAGGTGCTCCTCGAGGCGCTGCGGCTCGGGGCCGCGCGCGAGCAGGCGATCGCGCTGGATGCGCTGCTCCGCCGCAAGACCGAGCCGGGGCTGGCGGGCGTCGTCGGGCGGTTCGACGCGCTGGCGCCGGACCTCCAGTCGCGCGTCCTCCAGCACGTGAAGCTCTTCCACCACGCGCTTCGCGAGTGCGGGAGGAGCCCGGTCGATTCCGAGCGGCTGGCAGCGATGCGGATCATCATGCTCGCGCACCAGGGGAAGCTCGCGTACGTGCTCTCGGAGAACCTGCACGATGTGAACGAGCGGTTCTCCCGCGCCGCCGCCGACGCCATGCTCGGCCTGGCGCGGTGGGCGACGACGGCGACTCGCGAATTGCAGAAGCAGGGGCAAGGGGAGAGGGGCGAGGGGCAAGGGGAAGAAACGTCCGGCGAC
>JBAUGM010000506.1:0-8349 GCA_049679725.1 Tepidisphaeraceae bacterium | reverse complement strand
TCTCCGCATCGCGCGCAACTTAAACGACCGCGGCGCCGTTCATCGCTGAACGGCGCCGCGTGTCGCGTTACTCTCACCCTGTCGTGCGTTTCCCGACTACTGCCCGTGTCCGTTCTGGTAGGCGTAGTAGGTCTTCATGTTGCGGTTGTAGTACCCGCCCGCCTGGGCGCGGACGGCGTTGAGAACCACGCCCAGGTGCTCGGCCTTGAGCTTGCGGATCTCGTCGCGCATGCGCTGGAGCAGCCCGCGGCTGTTGAGGCGGGCGCGGACGACGGTGATCACGCCATCGACGCGCGGCGCCAGCGCCACCGTCTCGGAGACGACGAGCATCGGGCCGGAGTCGAAGATGACGTGGTCGTACTCTTCCAGCGCCCGCTCGATGAAGTCGATGAGGAGCTGGCTCTCGAGCAGTTCCGTCGCGTTGGCGGGCTTGGGGCCGCTGGGGAGCACGTCGAGGTTGGGGACCTGCGTCTGCTGCACGGTGGCGGCGAAGCTGTCGAGCGAGCCGAGGACGGTGCTGAAGCCGGCGTCGTTGGCGATGTTGAAGACCTTGTGGATCTCCGGCCGGCGGAAGTTTCCGTCGACGAGGAGGATGCGTCGCCCGTTGAGCGCCAACCCCGCGGCGAGGTTGGAGGCGACCATGCTCTTGCCGTCCTGCGGCCCGGGGCTGGTGACGAGGATGCTCTTGGTCGCGTCCAGCGCCGCCGACTGCTGCAGCCGCGTGCGCACCTGTCGGAACTGCTCGGCCATCATCGAGTGCGGCGCCTGAAAGATCACCGCGTGCAGCGGGACGCCGGCCGACTGTGGGTCGTCGTCCTCGTGGGGGATCATGCCGAGCAGGTTGAGCTGCCCGACGCGGGCGATGTCGCGCGGCGAACGGACGGAGGTGTCGAGCACTTCGCGGAGGAACGCGATGCCCAGCGACAGCGCCAGCCCCACCGCGATGCATCCGCCGACGATCATCGGGATGCGCGGGAAGCTGGGCTCGTCCGGGGTTTCCGGCTGCTGGCCCCACTTCACGCCGCCCAGGTCGCGCTGGAGCTCGGCCTGGTTGATCCGCTCGAGCGACTCCTTGTACTCCTGCAGCTTCGTGCGGAGCACCTCCTCTTCGTCGCGATCGGTCAGGTAGGTCGTCATCTTGTACGTCAGCGCGCCCAGGTCGGCGTTGGCGCTGGCGATGCGCTCGGTGATCTCCTTGAGCTGCGCCTCGGTGCGCTCCTGGTCGGACTTGGCCATCTGGATCAGGGCGTCGGTGGCGCTGGTTCGGATCGCGCCACGGGCTTCGTCGAGCTTCGTCTGCGTCGAATCGCGCTCGCTGCGCAGCTTCTGCACTTCGCGATGCTGCTCGCCGAGGTGCGCCATCCGGGCCAGCCGCACGTCCAGGTCGTTGATCGCCTGCTTGAAGTACATCACGTCCTGATCGCGATTGACCATTTCCTCGACGCCCGGAGGATCGATGCCGTTCTGCTGCTGCTCCGTGATGTTGTCGAGCTGCGACTTGGCGAGGCTGGCGTTGCGCTGGATCTCATACTGGGCGTCGATCAGCTTGCGCAGCTCTTCTTCCTTGGGCACGAGCCTGCCGGTGGCGGGCGTGCCCGCGCCGTCGATGTTGAGCTGAGTAATCGTCGTGCGGATGCGACCCATCACCTCGTCGAGCTGCCGCTCGTAGTTGCGCTGTTCCAGCTTGAGCACCCCGCCGCGCTTCAGCTGCTCGTCGGTGCTGATCTGACGCCGGTCTTCCAGGTGCTGGTTGACGACGTCCTCGACAATGATCTTCGCTTCCTTGCCGTCACGGTACGACATCGAGACCGCGACGAGCTTGGAGTCGGGGATCGGCCGAACGGAAAGCTCCTCCGACAACTCCTGCTTCGCGGCCGCGATGGGGTTGCTCCCGTTGGCGAACTGCTTGAACCATCCCGTTTCGCGGATCTTCTTGTTCGGGTTGCTGAACAACCGGCTGAGGAGCGACTCGTGCGTCAGGAACTGCACCTGCGTGCGCTGCTCGATGGCGAGCATCTGCTGATTGAACTCGACCGGGGTGTCCTTGGTCAGGTCGAGCACGGCGGCCGGCTTGATCTCGATGAATCCGGTGGCGGTGAAGCTGGCGTGCTTCTTGAGCAGGTAGAAGTACAGACCGACGCCGATGGCCGTCGAGAGGACCAGCATCCCGATGATGAGCCAGAGGTTGGTGCGGATGACGCGCCAGACGTCTGCGCCGGTCATGGCGAAGGCGGGGGCGGCGCCGGGCGCGTGGGGACCGACGGGTCCGGCGGGCGCCAACGCCGCGCCGTTGTTCGGCCGCGGCAGGCGGATGGCGGTGGTCTGAGGCAACGTCGTCATGATCTCAAACTCCTGACGGTCCAGCGGCAGGCACGCGGCTTCAGGCGCGCGCCCCGCGCACGTTCAAGGGGGTCTCGTATTATGCGCCCTACCCGAGCCCCTTGCGCGAGCCCGGCGTGGGAAAACCCGGACCGCGGATCGCAGTTATACCACGTGCCGCGCCCGATCGGCCTTCCTTTGCCGCATCTTAATCGGAACTGTCGTTACGAACGGACCTCGCAGCCGGTTCTGACGGGCGTCCGATCTCCCGGCCTGTCAAACGGGGCAAGCCCAGCCGTGGCGCACCCTCACGGGGCCGCGGCGGCGCTCTTGGTCCGGACCTGTTCCTTGGCCTTGGCCAAAGCCGCATCCACCCGCGTCCGCAGCGCCGGGTCGATGTCCTGCTTCTTCTCGTCCGCCTGACGGATCTGCTCGGCGGCCATTTCGAACTGCTTCTGGGCGTCCTCGGGCGACGCCGTCTTCAGGTACGCCTCGCCGAGGTGGTAATGCACCTCCGGGAAGCTCTTGAGCGACACGGCCTGGCGCAGGACGTCGATGCCCTCCTGCGGGCGATCGTTGAGCGTGAGCATCCAGCCGTGCGTGTCCATGATCAGCGGCTCGCGGATGCCGGACTCGGTCATCAGTTGGTACGCCTTTTGGCTGTACTTCAGCGCCTCGGGCAACCGCGGCGGCGACATCGCCTCGGCCAGGAGGCACGCCATGTTGTTCAGCGAGCCGAGGTCGTTGGAGCGAAGGTCGAGCAGCTTGAGGTAGGCGTCGTACGCCTTGGCCGCCTGCGGCTCGGGGCGATACATCAGGTAGACTCCGCCGGCGAAGCGGAGCGCCTGCTCGCGCTCGTTGGGCGCGAGCTTGTCCCCGTCGGCGAGCACGCGCTCGACCATCTCGGCGGCGCGTTCGAAGTTGCCCTTCGCCTGGTAAAGCTGGGCCGCGACCAGCCGCCAGCGGTTTTCCTGCTCGGCGCGCGGGAGGATGCGCACCAGCGCCTCGTCCACGCCGATCTCGCGCGCCACGGTCGAGATGATCGTCTGCGCCGCCTGCTCGTTGCGCTGCTCCCCCGCCACCGCCAGGGCGGACTCGAAGTCCTGCATCGCGCCGTCTTTGTTGTTCGAGTAGCGCTTGGCGACGGCGCGCACGTTGTACGCCCACCACCGCGTCTTGTCCTCGGCGATGAGCCGGTCGGTCTCCTTGATCGCGCCGGCGTAATCCCGCGCGTCGAGCAGGATGTTGAGGTAGGTCTTGATGACCGCTTCGTTCTTCGGCGCCGCCGCCAGCGTCTGCTTCGCCGCCGCCAGCGCCTTGGTCGTGTCCTTGCGCCCGAGCCACATCATCGCCTCGGCCTGCATGAGGTCGAGGTCGTCCTTGAGCTGGGGGAGGTCGCGGCCCTCGCGAATGGTGCGCTCGACGTCGATCCAGCGCGGCGGCGTCGAGGTCGAGTAGACCTCGAGCAACGTCATGCGGACGCGCTTGTTCGTCGGCTGCATCTGCAGCGCCGCTTCGAGCTCGCGGGCGGCGTTCTCCGGCTCGTTGCGCCGGCGGTAGGCCTGGGCGAGAAGGAAGCGGGCGTCGAGGTACTGCGGGCTCTGGTCGCGCACGGCCGAGAGACGCTGCACCGCCTCGTCCACGTTCGGTGTCGGCTGCTGGAGCCGAACCAGGCCGAGGTAGTACTGCGCGACGAGGTTCTTCGGGTCGAGTTGCAGCGCCTGCTGGAGCCGCTTGTCCGCGTTCTCCCAGTCGCCGCGGCCCATGTTGACGAAGCCGGACAGCGCGAGCAGGTCGACCGACTTCGGGTCCTTCGCCAGCGCCGCCTGGAGCGACTTGTCGGCCTCGTCGAGCTTGCCGGTCTGGATCTGCAGCTCGATGCGCTGCCGCATCACGCGCGGATCGTCGGGGTTGGCTTGCAGGACAACGAGTGCGTCGTCCGCCTTCCCGCGCTGGGAGAGCAAAGACGCGAGGCCGAGCTGCGCCTGCACGTTGGCGGGATCCTTCCCCATGATGTCGCGGAGCACGGCTTCGGATTCATCGAGCCGCCCGGAACGAGCGAAGAAGTCGGCGAGCATGAGCTGCGGTTCGGGCTTGTCCTTCCACTTCTCGCGTTCGGCGAGCTGCTTGAGCGCCGCTTCGCCCGCGGGGCCGTCCTTCAGCGCAAGAGAAGTGTCGGCGAGTCGGGCGTAGAAGTTGGGCTCGTCGGGGAACTTCTCGATCGCGCCTTTGAACGTCTCGACGGCTTTGGTGAGCAGCTCGCGGCGGCGGGTTTCATCGGCGTCCTTGCGCGCCGCTTCCAGGTACGCGACGCCCGCGTTCATCCACGCCTGCGGGTTCTCGGGGTTGCGCTTCAGCGCCGCCTCGCGCTGCGGAAGCGCCTTGTTCGGGTCGCCGAAGGCGAGCTCGTAGTTCGTCAACTGCTCGGTGAAGTAGGCGCTGTTGGGCTGTCGCTTCAGCGCCGCGTCGATGTAGCGCTTCGCGTCGGCCGGGCGGTTGAGGCGGGAGTAGCACTCGACCATGCCGCGCATCGCGTCGAGGTTCTCCGGCTGCTTTTCCAGCGCGGTGGCGTAGCGCTGCGTCGCCTCCTCGAACTGCCCGCTCGCCTGCAGCGCCTGCGCGTATGCCAGCCACGTCTGCCCGAACTCCGGCAGGCGCTGGGTGAGCTCGCGCGCCTGGCCCAACGCCTTGTCGACCTCCGCCTGGCGCTCGGCGGGCGTGGTGGCGGCTTGCGCCTTCACCATCGCCATTTGCACGCGGTAGAGCAGCCCACCCGCCTGGTCGGCGTTGACTTTGGCGAGCATATCGACGTAGCGCGTCGCCTCGTCCCACTGACCCCGCGCCAAGTGGTGGTTGAACAGCGCTTTCTGCACGCTGACGTTCCCGGGACTGGCCTTCTCGGCCTCCTTCAAGTGCCGCAGCGCCTCGTCCGGCTTGCCGTCCACCGCCGCGAGGTCGGCGAGCTGGACGGCCTTCTGCGTCGGGTCGGTGAGCTGCTCGATCGTGTCGATGCGGAACTGGCGCAGCTCCTCGGGCGTGGCGTTGGCCAACTGCTTCTGCAGGAGCTGCAAGCCCACGTTCTGCGGGTTGGCCTTCAGCGCGTCCGCGATGACCACGGCGGCCTTGTCCTTCTGGTTCTGGGCGGCGTAGGCGCGGGCGAGCAGGACCGACGCGTCCGGCTGGCCGGGCGTCTTCGCGAGGATGGCGCTGAGCAGGCGCTCGGCGTCGGCGTGGTCGCCGATCGCCATGGCGGTGTTCGACTTGTCCAGCATCTCGGCGTCGGACTTCTCCGGGAGCTTCGCGTACGCCGCCTTGATCTGGTCCTTGTCCTTCTCGCGGTCGAGCGTCACGAGTTGCAGCTTGATGACGTCGGGCACGTCCGGGAGGACCTTGGCGAGGTAGTCGACGTGCGGGCGGGCGGCCTCGAAGTCGCGCTCGCTCACGAGCAGTCGCGCCAGCAGCAGCCGGGCGAGCACGTGGTTCTCCGCGCGCGCGAGGATCTGGTTGAGCAGCTCTTTGGCCGGGCCCGTCTGCAGGGTGTCGATGTTCGACTGCGCCAGCAGCATGACCGTCTCGTAATAGCTCGCGTCACGCGTGCCGGCCTGGTCCATCAGCGCGACGACCTTGCCCAGCGACTGGATGGCGGCGACGTGATTGCCCTGGTGGCGCTGAAGCTTGCCGCGCAGGCGCAGGACGTTCGGATTGTCGGCCCCGCCGATGCGCACGGCGAGCTTGGACATGACGTCCTCAATCTTCGGCAGCTGTGTCTCCCGCTCTTTGGCGTCCTTGGTGGCGCCAAATTCATCGATCCGCAGGGTCGCGATCCGCAGGAGCGTATTCACCTCGACATGGGCAGCGCGGCTGATGTGGTAGCCTGTGACGGCGTTCTCGGCGATCGGACGTTCAAGTATCTGGATCGCTTCGCCGCGCTTCGTGGGGTCGTCGGCAAGGAGCGTCGCGACGTTGAGGCGCACGCCGGGGTCCTCTGGGAGCGCGGCCAGAAGGTCGCGCGCGATCTTCTCGCCCCGCGCGCGATCCTTGCTCTGCAACGCGAGCATCGCGTTGTTCATATGGATCTCGGAGTAGAGTTCGTCGGTCGGCTTGGCGATCTCCATCGCCTTCTCGATCGCGGCCTTGGCGTCGGCGACGTACTTCTGGCGTTCCTCCGCGTTCGGGGTGAGACCCACCATCCGGGAGAGGACGTCAAATGCGCGGAATTGCATCGCCGCGTTCTCGGGCTGAGCCCGGAGACCCGCTGCTATCGCTGCCGCCGCCTCCCCGGCATAGCGCTGCGCGTCGCTCGGCTGCGCACGGAAAACCGACGCCGCCTGCGCGAGTTTGCCGATCGCGAACTGGTACGTGATGTCCGCGTTCGTCGGGTTCTGCTGCGCCAGCTCGCCCAGCTTCGCCAGCGCGTCGGCGACGCGCTGCTCGTCCGTCTGCACGCCGTACATCCACCCGCGGATCGTGAACACCGACGCCATGGCGGCGGCGTCGACGTTCGTCGGGTCGACCTTGGCCAAACGCTCGGCGAACGCCCGGCCCTGGCTCACGACCGAAGCGAGCTCCGGCTGCGGGCCGCCGTCGAGAAACGTCTTGTAGAGATCCAGGTTGCGCGACAGCGCTGCCTTGTTGGCCGGGTCGAGTTCCAGCGCCGCCTGCCACATGCCGCGGGCGCGCCGCATGTTCTCCGGATCCTTGCCGGCGAGTTGGCTGAGCGCGTCGCCGTACTCGACGAGCACGTCGGGCCGCTTGCTGTCGATCGCGACCGCCTGCTGGTAGTTCTTGACCGCCTCCTCGTACTTGCGCTCCGACGCCAACTGCTTGGCGGTGGCGACGAACTTCGCCGGGTCGCCCTTGCGCAGCTTGGTGACGATCAGCAGCGTCAGCCCGGCGCCGACGACGATGATCGTGAGCGTAATGAGGAACTTCGTATTGACCCGTCGTGCCATCGGGGAACTTTCCGGATTGGTCGTCTCTTTGATCTTGCTGACGTTCTCATGGTCGCTTAAGCGAACCATGCCGCTCGAGTGCTTATCGTTGCCCGTCCGCCTGCGCGAGCGGGTCGGTCTTGGAATGGCCGCGCTTGACCGCATCCCAGTCCGGGAGCGACTTGCGCACCTCGGGCAGGGCCGAGGAGAGGAAGTCGGTCATGACGCGCGCCGACTCGTCGTGGTCGTCGATGAGCGTCATCACCTCGACCTTCGCGTAGTAGCCGTGGCGCTCCAGCAGGTTCTGCAGCCGGATGCGCACGCCCTCCGGGGACGCGACGAAGCTGCCGTTGACGTGGAAGAAGTATGAGACGCTCCGCGTGAAGCTCGAGCGCCCGCTGCCGTCCTCGAAATTGATGTAGCGCACCTCGACCGGCTTGCCGTCGTCGATGTTCCACTTCACCTCTTCCCACGTCTTGGGCTCGTACCCGTCAGCGACGTAGCAGCGATCGGGGACGTGGGCGACGGTGTCGACCAGCCCGGTGTAGTAGGTGACGGCGAGGTTGACGACGCCCTTGGGGTGGTTGACGCGGGTCTGGTGAATGAACTGGGCTCGCTGCTTCTTGAGCTCCTCGATCTCCTCTTTTCCCGTCGCGCTGACGATCGACTCGTTGAGCCTGCGAATCTGTTCGATCGTCTCCATGCCGACCGCCCGCGTGTCCATGTAGTCCCGAAAGACGTACTCCTTCGTCCCCAGCGCGTGCTCGATCTCCGGGTCGAGCGGCTCGTCGACGGAGACCTGCCGCCAGACGCCCAGGTCGCGCGGCATCGAGCCGAGCGCGCGGGCCATCGGGACGGGCTCCTTCTTGAAGTGGAGCTTGAGGTACCCGACCGACGCGTTGAGCCCCACGGCGGCGATCGCGAGGATCACGACGGCGACGAGGAAGGCGGGTTGGGTGTAGCGGCTCCTGGTCGCGCTCATGGCTGCCCCTTCCTCTTCTGCTGACCCTGCTGGGCCGCGCGGGCGTTGGCGGTGCGCGGGACCTCGATGGTGAATTCCCGCTTCGGCGCGGGCGCGGGCGCCTGGACGGGCTTGGCC
>JBAUGM010000505.1:0-2013 GCA_049679725.1 Tepidisphaeraceae bacterium | reverse complement strand
GAATCGCGCACGACGATTTCCGAATCGCGCGAAAACCCCAGAAAATCGCGTCAAAAAAATCTGAATTCCGGCAGGATTGCTATAAGTCCTTTTGCGCGATTCTCGTGACATTTGCGCACGGCTTGGCGGGCGTGGCACTACGGGCGGCGGAACCGTCTGGCGAGGGATATCGCACCCAGTCCCGCAAGTCCCACCAGCCCCGTCCACCCCGCGGGCGGGAGCGGGACGGCGGGGGAGCTGCCGGGGAGCATGAACGGGGATTCGTCGGTGTCACTCATCGGTAGCGGCGGCGTGAACGCGACGTCTGTCGTCCACACGAACGGCGCATCCTGATCGGATGAAGGCGAAGCGATCGAAGAGACGTGCAACGGCTCGGCCGGCTCGACGAGCGGCGCGGGTGCGTGCTTGGCCGATGTGGTCAACGGGGACAGCGCAGCACACAACATCCCCACCCCCGCGGCGATCGCGCTGATCGACCGACGCATTGAAACCTCCTTGTTCAAACCCAAACCAGCCACCATCGTCATGGCCGGGGCACTTCTCTCGCTCGGGCATCGGCGACGGCTTGGCGACATGATCACCCTGGCCGTTCGACGTGTTCTCACCCACGCGTACCCACGACGAACATGATGCCGGACTCGCCGCAAGGTGCAAAGGGGGAAATTCGCCCCATACGGAGTCTTTTTGCCACAGATGGGGCGCAGATGAACACAGATGGGAAGCAATTCTTCTGCTTGATCGGTGTGAATCTGTGCCCCATCTGTGGCTCGTTCTTGTTCTGAGATAGTCACGAAGTCACCACACGATCGGAATCCGATCGGTTAGAATCGGCGTGCGTCCGCGGGGGCGACTCCGGGACGATGCTTCTCTCTTGCCCAGGGGTCACGCCTTATGTCGAGTTCCACCCTTCCCGCCGCTGCCCGTGGTGATGCGCAGGTCGCGCCGATCTGGAACGTGCCGTACAACCGCAACCCGCACTTCATGGGGCGGGATGAGGACCTCAAAGAGCTGCGCATGTCGCTGGCGTCGCGCGAGCCGGTGCGGCGGGTGCAGGCGATCCACGGCCTGGGGGGCGTCGGGAAGTCGCAGGTGGCGGCGGAGTTCGCGTACCGCTTCGCGGGGGATTTCCAGATCGTCTGGTGGATGTCCGCCGACGAGCCGGCGACGCTGGCGCTGGCGTATTCCAAGCTCGGGCAGGCGCTGGGGATGAGGTTCCCCGACGGCGCGAAGCTGGACGACATCCGCCACCACGTCCGCCGCGTGCTCAACGGCCGGCACGACTGGCTGCTCATCTTCGACAACGCCGCCGGCCCCGACGACGTGAAGAACTACATCCCGACCGATCGCACCGGTCAGGTGCTGATCACGAGCCGCAACCCCAACTGGGGGACGGTTGCGCGGCCGTTCTCGTTGCGCGGGATGAAGCGCGCGGACGCCGTCGGCTTCCTCCTCTCGCGCACGGGCCGGCAAGGTCGCGGCGACAGCGCGACGCGCCTCGCGATGGCGCTGGGCGATCTCCCGCTCGCGTTGGAACAGGCGGCCGCGTGCATCGAGCAGACGGGTATCTCCTTCAACGATTACCTCAAGCGTTTCGAGACGCACTGGGCCGAGCTGCTGAAGGACGTCCGCTACGCGGGCGACTACCCCGATTCGGTCGCGATGACCTGGGAGCTGAGCTTCCGCCAGGTGCAGGAGGACATGCCCCCGGCCGCGGACCTGATGAGCCTCTGCGCGTTCCTGCACGCCGACGATATCAGTCGCGCGCTGCTGCGCGAGGGCGCCCCGCGCCTGCCGGACGAGCTGGCGCGCACGATCCTCGACGTCGTCGCGTTCGACGAGGCCGTCGCGGCGCTGCGGAAGTTCTCGCTGATCGACACGAGCGAAAAGGCGTTCAGCATTCACCGGCTGGTCGGTGCGCTGGCGCGCGACCGGCTGACCGAAGACGAGCGGCTGCAGTGGTCGACGGCGGCGGTCGACCTGGTGCGCGGGTCATTTCAGTTCGACAGCCAGGAC
>JBAUGM010000504.1:0-4264 GCA_049679725.1 Tepidisphaeraceae bacterium | reverse complement strand
GGGTAAGGAAGCGGTTCGGCAGGAGCCTCGCCCTCCCGTGAGCCGCTGTGCGAACGGTCCAAGGAGTCCCGATGTCGCCTCATCGAGTTGTAGTTCGTCGCTTCGCCCGCTTCGCGCTCGCCGCTGTGATCGCGGCGTTCGTTCCATCTCCACTCGCCCGCGCCGACGAGATCGGCGTCTCCTCCGCGGCCGAGATCCAGAAGGCGATCGCCGCCGCCAAACCCGGCGACGTGATCGTCCTCACGGATGGCGAGTACAAAGACCTGGTCATCAAGTTCAGCGCGAAGGGGACGAAAGCGGAGCCAATCGAGCTGCGCGCGCAAACGCCAGGCGGCGCCAAGCTCCTGGGCAACTCCTCCATCCTCTTTGAAGGCGATCACCTCGTCGCCAGCGGGTTGTTCTTCGGCGAATCGACGAGCACCGAGCCGGCCGTCGCGTTCGTGGGCAACGATAACCGCTTCACGAACTCCGCCATCGTCGCGCCCGACCGCGGTGGGAAGTGGATCCACTTCCAGAAAGGCCAGCGCAACCGCCTCGACCACTGCTATATCGAGGGCCACAAGCCCAAGGAGCCGACGCTTCAGGTCGAGCTCGACGAGACGATTCCCAACGAGGCGCGCATCGATCACAACCACTTCGGCCCGCGCCCGCCGCTCGGCGCCAACGGCGGCGAGACGATGCGCATCGGCTACAGCTTCCAGCAGAACCGCGTCAGCAAGACCGTCGTCGAGCACAACCTCTTCGACCGCTGCGACGGCGAGGTCGAGATCATCTCGAGCAAGTCGACCGACAGCGTCTTCCGCTACAACACGTTCCGCCACTGCGAAGGCACGCTCACGCTCCGCCACGGCGGCCGCGCGACGGTCGACGGCAACTTCTTCCTCGGCGCCCCCCACGGCAAGAGCGGCGGCATCCGCGTGATCGGCGCGGGGCACGTGATCGTCAACAACTACCTCGAGAATTGCGCCCCGACGGCCGGAGGCGTCATCGCGCTGACCAGCGCCATGCGCGAGCCCAAGCCCGTCGACTACCAGCACGTGAACGGCGCCCTCGTCGCGTTCAACACGATCGTGAACTGCGGGCTGCCCTACGTGCGAACTGACGCGGGCTACGCGCCGGATCGGACGCGCGACGTGCTGCCGAAGGACGTGATCGTCGCCAACAACGTCTTCCTCGCCGGGGGATCGAGCCCGGCGAAGAGCGAGGGCAAGGCGCTGGTCGAGGGGCGCGAGGGGACGGGGTTCAAGTGGCTCGGCAACATCGCGCACGGCGCGGAGGTTGGGTCCGAGAGCGCGGCCAAGGGGATCAAAGTCATCGACCCGAAGCTCTCGCCCGGCGAGGATAAAGTCGCGCGACCGGCAAAGGACAGCCCCGTGCGCGGTGCCGCCGAGGGAGACTTCCCGAACGTGAAGGGCGACCTCGACGCGCAGCCGCGCGACGGGAAGAAGGACGTCGGCGCTGATCAGGTGTCCGACGCCAAGGCCGGCAACAGGCCGCTGCAACCGGAAGACGTCGGGCCGACGTGGATGAAAGCGCCGCGCGGCACGAGCACGCTGACGGCGGCGCGCGTCGCCAAAGGCGAGACGGAGAAGACCGTGCGGACGTTGAGCCACGCGCTGCAGGCCGAACCGGCCATGTTGAAGAACGACCACCTCACCGCCCGCATGGACAACGGCCGGTTGATCATCGAGGCTGGGCGGGGCGGCGCGAAGGTGGTCGCGACGCTCGCCGACGAAGTGACGCGCGGCGGAGAGCCGGCCGTCCGCGCCGCGAAAGTGGCCGACGCCTACGGCGAGTCGGATGCGATCGAAGTCGTCGGCAAAGATGCGACGCAGCAGGTCTGGCTGCCGAAGGGTCAGCCGTTCGCGCTCACGCGCGTGCGATTGAGCAACAACGGCGCCGCGCCGCTGAAGATGAAGGACCTCTCGGTCGTGACGTTCACGGTTGAAGGCGGCGCGTCCGGCGAGAGCGCGAAGCTCTTCGGCAGCGATGGTCCCGTCTCCGCGGCGGAGGGAAAGACGAGCTACGTGTTCCTCTCGCTGGCGGATGCGAAGACGCGCGCGGGCATGGTGTCGGGGTGGCTGACGCACGAGAAGGGGTCGGGGATCGTCGAAGCCGCTAAGCCGCCCTTCGAAACCAAGCCTCAGGGTCCAGGACAAGCGGCGGAGGGGTTGAAGTTCGACGCGCGCTCGGAGTTCGGTCACCTCACGATCGCGCCGGGCAAGACGCAGGAGAGCGAGACCTTCGCCATCGGCTTCTTCGACGACGTCCGCGACGGGCTCGAAGCCTTTGCCGATGTCACCGCGAAGCTCAACGACATCAAGCTTCCGCCGGTGCCGAACGGGTACTCGACGTGGTACCACGCCAAGGCGCTCGATCAAGAGCGCATGGCGCGCCTCGCGAAGTTCGCCAGGGAGAACCGGCTCAACGAGTACGGCCTCAACTTCCTCCAGATCGACGACCAGTGGCAGGTGCACCGTCGGGATTTCGTCACGCACAAGACGGGCGAGAAAGCGACCTACCCCGACGGCATGAAGAAGACGGCCGAGGCGATCAACGCCAGCGGCTTCACCGCGGGGCTGTGGATCACGCCGTTCGGCTGGCAGGGGCAGGACAAGCAGGATGACAAGGTCGTTCCGAACCAGACCTCGCTGAAGGACAAGCCCGACTACTTCGTGAAGCGCGCCGACGACGGCAGCATCTATCAGGTGCGTTGGGCGGGCGATTGCCTGGACATGTCGAACCCCAAGGCGCGTCAGTTCCTCGCCGAGACGATCGGCCGAATGACCAACGACTGGGGCTACAAGCTCCTGAAGATCGACGGCCTGTGGGCGGGCATGGCGGTGAAGATCCTCTACCCCTCGCCCACCTACCGCGACGACGGGCTGGGTGACGCCGTCTTCTACGACAACACGAAGACGAACGCCGAGGTCTACCGCGACGGCCTGAAGCTCGTGCGCGAGACGGCGGGACCGGACACGTTCCTGCTCGGCTGCAACATCGCGCAGAACATGCGGACGATGGGCGGCTCGGTCGGCCTGGTCGACGCGATGCGCGTCGGCCCGGACATCGGCGCGACGTGGGAGAAGGTGGTGCGCTGCGCGATTCCCGCGACCTGGCTCTACTTCTGGAACGGGCGCGTGTGGTGGAACGATCCGGATTGCCTCATGCTCCGCGACCCGCTGACGCTGGAGAACGGGCGCGCTTGGGCGTCGTGGATCGCGCTGAGCGGGCAGATGAACCTCGTGAGCGAGTGGCTGCCCGACCTGCCGCCCGAGCGGCTCGACGTCTACAAGCGCACGATCCCGAACCACAACCGGCGCGCCGCGCGCCCGGTCGATCTGCTCGAAGGGAAACTCGCCCGTGTCTGGCACCTGAGCTACGACGTCGGCGACGGGCGGCAGGACGTCGTCGCGCTGTTCAACTGGAACGCACCGGCGAAGGGCGCGACCACGAAACCCGCGAATGGCGCCGTGCAGGAAGAGCCGACGGCATCGGAATCCGCGACCGTCGGCGCCGGCCCGGCCAACATCACGCTCGACCTGAAGGATGTCGGGCTCGACGCGAGCCAGACGTACCTCGCGTTCGACTACTGGGGCAACCAGTTCCTCGAGCCGATCGTCGGCGGCAAAGCCTCGCTCAAGCTTCAGCCGGGGACGTGCAAGGTCATCGCGCTCAAACGCCAGCTCGACCGCCCACAACTGATCGGCACGAACCGGCACGTCAGCCAGGGAGCGGTGGACCTGTCGGGCGTGAAATGGAATGGCGCGACGCAGACGCTCAGCGGCACATCGCGCGTCGTCGGGGGGGATGACTATGAGTTGCGGCTGAGCACGGGCAGCGCCGCCGGGCGCTTGTCGACCGCGACGGTTTCCTCCGCAGGCGACGGCAAGGGCGTCGCGGTCACGTCGAAGCAGGACGGCCAGCACGTTCGCGTCACGATCACGAGTGAGGCCACGCGCGACGTCGTGTGGGAGATTCGTTTCGCTTCGGAATCGGCCAGCGCACGCGGACAGTAGCGCGCGAAGCGCTTGAAATGTCATCCTGAGGTACTCCGAAGGATCTAGCCTCGAACGAGAGGCCTTCACGCTCGAGCTAAATGGGAGCGCACGATTCTCGAACGTTGTCATCCTGAGGTACTCCGAAGGATCTGGCGGATCCGTCGGTGAAGCCAGATGCTTCGGAGTACCTCAGCATGACACGGGATGGTCGCGACGGTCGAGAATCGTGGCCGGCTATTTAGATCCTTCGGAGTACCTCAGGA
>JBAUGM010000503.1:0-3190 GCA_049679725.1 Tepidisphaeraceae bacterium | reverse complement strand
CGCCGCAAAGCTCGGGCGAGACGCCCAAGCCACGAATCAAGACTTCCTGGACACGCTCAACGTCGCGTCCGCAACACGTTTCAATCCTGATGCTTTACAAGGCGGGCAGGAACGTAGCAGACCCTTGATGCGGAACTGGATCGTGAACTCCCGCACGGGCAAGAAAAATCCGGCGCGTCCGGTGAAGCTGGGCGAGGGGTAATCGATATGCCGTCGGCACGGACGGATTAAGCCGCAAAAACCCCACGATACGTGGTCGTCTGCGACGAGCCGCCTGTGAAGTACAACACGCCGTCGATCGCACGGGCCGCCCCGGAGAAGCGCGGGGCGGGAAGGGACGTGAGCGTGTCCCAATCGTTCGCAAGCGGGTCGTACGCGAAGACGCCTTTCGTCGCCGCGCCGTTCGCCGTCTCGCCGCCGGCGACGATGATCCGGTCGCCGTGCACGAACGTCGATGAGGAGATGTGCGACACTTTTGCGGGCATCGTGGCCAGCGCGGCCCACGCGCCGGGCGACGCGGGGTCCCAGACGTGGACGAGGTTCTCCGTCTCCAGGTCTTCATCGATCCCGAACTGCCCGCCCATGGCGTAGATCTTGCCGCCCAGCGCCGCATAGCCGAGGTGGCTCCGGCCGGACGGGAGCGCCGCGGCGGACGCCCACGTGGTCGGCGCATCGAGCGAGAGAACGTAATGCACGCCGACGTCGTCGCGCGCCGCGTCGTTGCCGCCGAAGTAGTGCAGCTCGCGCCCGAGCACGACCAGGCCGCCGCTGGCGAGATCGGCGGGGAGCGCGGGCATGGCCGTCCACTGCTGCGCGTCGACGTTGAACCGCCACACCTCGTTCGTGCCGAACTGCTGCTGGAATCCGGGGCCGGTGCCGACATACCCGCCGGCGAGGTAGATGTTGCGCCCGTCGACGGCGACGCCCGCGTGCGTGATGCGCTTGGGGAGATCGGCGATGCGCGTCCACGTGTTGGTGACGGGGTCATACACATCGCTGCGCACGACCGGTCCCGCGCTGCCGCTGAAGCCGCCGAAGACGTACAGCTTTCCGTCAACCGTCGCGGTCATCGCTTCGGCGCGTGGGATGGGCGCGGGCGCGATCTGCTCCCAGACGATTGATGCGCCGGACCGGTCGAACGTCCGCGCCGGGTCCGATGGCGACGGCGACGACGCCGTCTCCGCCGTCGCGTTGAACGCGCGCACGCGGTAGGTGTACTTCGTGCCCGGGCGGAGCTGCGCGTCGACGAAACTCGTCACGCCCGCGTCGAGCCAGGCGATCGGCATGTACTTTCCAAGGCTGCCGCGCTTGCGCTCGATGCGAAAGCCGGTCTCGTCGCTGGAGCGATCGGACCATTTCAGCGCGTTGGTCGTCGTCGAGATCGGCCGAGCCTTGAGCTTGCCGGGCGCGACCGGCGCCGGCGCCGCCACGATCGTCTTCCCCTCGGTCCAGGTCTGCCCGCTCGCCGGCGCGACGCCGCTCACGACCAGGTCGTCGCCGGCCAGCAATCGCCTCGCTTCCAGAGTCTCGAACATCACGGCAGGCACTCTCTTAAACGGCTCGAACCATCTAACCAGCCGGCCACGATTCTCGAACGCCGATCGTTCCGTGTGTCATGCCGAGGTACTCCGAAGCATCTGGCTTCACCGACCGGCCGGCCAGATGCTTCGGAGTACCTCAGCATGACAACGTTCGAGAATCGCGGGCTCCGATTTTAGGCCACCCGGGGGCAGACCCGACGAATGGATTAGCCGCAGATGAACGCGGATGAACGCGGATCAATTCCAGATTTGCTGACCTGCACCTATCTGCGTTCATCTGTTCATCTGTTCATCTGCGGCTCACTTCACGTTCTTTCACTTCTCCCGCGGCTTCGACGTCGGCGGACGCTTGGGCCACTCGGCGGCGTCGCGGATCGCGTGGACCTGCGGCAGGGAGAACGTGCGGCCCGGCGCGTTCATCCCGTGGCAACGCCTGGCTGCCCGGTCCCATGACTGCTTGCTCGACAAATTCTCCGGCCAGAACGGCCACGTGCGGCACTGCAGCGGGCGAACCGGATACACCGAGCACGCGCGGATCGTGTGCACGACCTTGTTCCCCTCGCCGTCGCGCCGCGACACTGGCACGTCCTTCAGGAAGATGCAGTCGTACAACCCATCGGGGCTGCGCCGCTCCTTCAAGCTGAACCGCCCGTCGATCTTGCGGCAGTAGCGCTCGACCGTTTCCTCCGGCGTGATCTTCAGGTGGGCCGCGAGCTTCACGATCTCTTCTTTGCTGATCCAGACGTACCCCGGCCCGCCCGTGCAGCAGTTGCCGCACTGCGAACAGGTAAAGCGCAGGCCGTCGGCGTACCAGGCGTCGGCGTCGGTCTTGCGCTGCGGAAGGACGGGCAGGTTCATCGCCGCCCATTGTAGCGGACGGCGCGGAAAGGGGACCAGCCAGGAGCTCACGAATCTCGAGCATCACCCGCCATCGTCATCCGCAGAGAGCGTGAACTTTTTACGTAGCAAGGGTTTTCAACCCGTGTCTTGAATTGAAAACACGGGTTGCAAACCCGTGCCACGAACAAATTCACAAACTCTCAGGATGACTGCCTCGCGCGTGGTGTTCGAGAATCATGACCGTGCCATTCTCAGTTCCTGTCCGGGCAAGCATTCTCATGTTCTTAAGAACATGAGAATACCGAGCACGTGCTCGGAGGTTGTGAATCTCAAGTGGCATGGGCGTCTCGCCCGCGCGTTTTCGAGCAGGAATGCATGGGCGAGACGTCCACGCCAACTAACGAGCTGAGGTACGCCGAGGATCTCCCGCATCCGACGGTCGAGATCCTTCGCAGCCTCAGGATGACAACCTCGCGTGGTGTTCGAGAACCATGACCGTCTATTTTTCCAGTTCTCGTTGGACACATTCTCATGTTCTTAAGAACATGAGAATTCCATTCTTGTGTTCTCGAGAACATGAGAGGATCGGGTCGCGCGATCGGAGGTTGAAAACAGCCTCATCCCCGGGAATCACGGGGCGACGTCCGTTCGAGCCGCACCGCGGGACTCAGGGCGACGCCCGTTCGAGCGCCGCGACGCGGCACTCAGGGAGCGACGTCCGTTCGCGCCGGCGCCGAGGGACTCAGGGGGACGTCCGTTCGAGCCGCGCCGCGGGACTCAGGGAGCGACGTCCGTTCGCGCCGGCGCCG
>JBAUGM010000502.1:0-4765 GCA_049679725.1 Tepidisphaeraceae bacterium | reverse complement strand
GTGCAAGGGCGTGCGACCCTGATGGTCCGCCGCGGCGACGTTGGCGCCGGCCGCGAACAGCACGGCCATCGCCTCGGGCGCGCCGTCCAGCGCCGCCCAGTGTAGCGGCGTCTCGCCGCGTTCGTCCGCGGCGTCGGGTTTCGCGCCAGCATCGATCAAGACTTTCGCGATCTTCGCGTTCGAGATTGCCCGGTGCAGGGGTGTCACACCGCGGTCATTGGCCGCGTTCACGTCGGCGCCTTGCTCCAGCAGCAGCTTCACCACCTCGGTGTGCCCGTCGCGAACCGCGTAGTGAAGCGGCGTGCTGCCCCACTCCGGCGAGTTGGCCTCGCGCGAGCGGACCTGCGCCTTAACGTCGCCGCCCTGCTCAATCAACTGCCGCATGCGCTGTGCGTCGCCGTCGCGCGCGGCGTGGTGGAGCGGCGTCATCCCGACGCGGTCGCGCGCGTCGATCTTCATGTCCTTCGGCGCGGGCGGGAAGCAGGTGTTGGCAATCGTCAGCAGATCCTTGTCCGCCCAGCCCTTGTGGCCGTAGTCCAAGCCCCAGTAGGTGCTGAGTTCCTCCTGCTTCTTCTGAAAGTACTCGCGCGAGCGGCGGTTGCCGTGCGCGTCGACGTAGCGGTCGATCGTCTCGCTGTCGTGCTCCTGGATGCCCTTGCGGATCTTGTCGCGCAGGCGCTGGATGTACCGGCTGGGGTTCAGCGCTTCGTCGAGGTGGTCGCAGATGAACAGCGAGAAGAAATCCGAGTCCGGGCGGACGCGCGGGCTGATCTTCCAGTACGCGCCGTCGCGCTCGAGCATGGGCGGAACCTTCCGGCCGTGCAGCATCAACTCGTCGGTGAGGTTGCGGTAGAACATCAACCCCATGACGTTGGCGACGAGGTCGGCGTTGGAGTACGCGCCGGCGGTCTTCTCGCCGAGAAGGCCGGACTCGGAATAGAAGAGCGGCCCGTCGACGCCGAGGTTGATCGCGTCGCGCATGGCGTGTTCTTCGCTCTTGCCCTCGGCGAGCGACTGGCGGTACCTGCGGTAGTAGTGCTTGCCCATGTCACTGAAGTGGCCGATCTTGTCGGTGCCGAAGTACGTGCCGTAGGCTTTGATCGTCGCGCAGTTCCACGCGCGAAACGGGTCGAGTGCGAACTCGGCGTGTTTGCGCACGCCGATGAACGGCTTGTACCCCACGACGCGGCCGGGGAAGTTCGCCTTCGACTTGGCGCTCTGCACGTTGACGTCCCACTGCTCGATCAGGAGCAGCGCGGGCGGAAACGCCGCATTCACCGCCGCGGCGACCTCATCCGGGGACTGCAACTTTTTCAGTGATTCCGGGTCACGTTTGTCTCGCACCGCGCCCTGGATTTTGGTATTGGTCCGGTTCACGCCCGTTTCGACGGCGCGGTACGCCCAGCGCGACAGCGCGTTGCCGAGATCGGCGAACTCCCGACCGGCCGGAACGGTGAATTGATCCGTCTCATGGGCTATCGCGGGCGCCGCGGCGCCGGTCAGGATCAGGGCGGCCCACACAACGACGCCCGCGCGAAATCGGTGCATTGCTTCCTCCGAGCGCTACCGGCCTCGTCCTCACAAAGGGCGGACCAATTCACTCGTCCCGCAACGCAAAGCCCGGCTAAGCCTGAGAACTGAAATCGCCGCGACGTTTTGACGCGCGGCGGCAAGATGGGGGGAGCGACGAGCGGGCGCCTTCGTCGCACGCGGAGCAAGTAAAGGCGTCTTCGTTTTTCTCGCGACACCACCAGGGATGGCCGAAAACGCGTGTTCCCGCCGAAGGGGATTCGCCTGGCGGCTGTTAGACCAGGAGCCTTCGAATGGGATCACGCGATCGCGCGTCGTGCGCCGCCGCAGCGGCGCTGGGGATGATTGTCATCGTGGGTTGCCGTGCTCAGCCGAGATCGGGCGCGGGCGAAGCGACGCCTGCGCCTTGGGCATCGCTCGCAGCGGCGCAGAGCCTGACGATGGAAGCGAACGCGAGCGTGAACGAGGCGGCGAACGCGAAAGAGAACGCCGCGCCGGTCATGGCGCCGGTCATGGCGCCGGTCATGGCGCCGGTCATGGCGTCCGTCACGCGGACGCGCGCCGTGGCGAACGCGGGCGCTACGTCGCCGTCGATCAACGACGTCCGCGTCATGAGCTTCAACTGCCGCGTCAGCACCCTCTTCGACCTGCACAACACGTGGGGCCTGCGCAAGGGACTGCTCCTCGACACCGTTCGCACCTTCAACCCCGATCTGCTCGGCACGCAGGAGTGCCTGGCGCCGCAATCCGATTACCTCCGCGATCGGCTCCCGGGTTACGACTTCGTCGGCGTCGGTCGAAACGACGGGAAGCGGCGCGGCGAGATGTGCGGCGTCTTCTTCCGCGCCGACAAGTTCGAGCGGCTCGACTCCGGTCACTTCTGGTTGAGCGAGCGGCCGGGCAAGCCGGGCAGCAAGGGGTGGGGCGCCGTCTTCCCGCGCATGGTCACGTGGGTGAAGCTGCGCCCGCGCGACGGCGCGGGCGCCACGTTCTGCTGGTTCAACACGCACCTCGACGCGTTCTCGTCCCGGGCCCGAGCGAACGGCGCCAAGCTCCTGCGCGACCGCATCGCCACCATCGCCGGGACGCTGCCGGTGCTCGTCACCGGTGATTTCAACGCCGACGCCGGCTCCGAGCCTTACCGCACGCTGATCGGATCGAGCGCCAGAGCCGCCACGCACCTGACCGACACGTTCCGCGCCGTGAACGCGACGATCCCCAACGGAACCGGAACCGGCACCCGGCACGGCTTCCTGGGCGGGCACGGCGGGCCGCGCATCGACTGGATCCTCGCGAGCAGCGCGTTCCGCACGGTTGACGCGGACATCGACCACACGCGATCGGGCATCTCCTTCCCATCCGACCATTTCCCGGTCACGGCGGTGCTGCGTCCGAAGGGGGTTCCGACGCTGGCGCAGGGCGAATAGTCGCGCCAGCTTGCACGGCGGAGCAACCCAACGACCTGTCGGCGGAGTTACGTCATCCTGAGCGAGTTTTACGAGCCGAAGGATCTCGGGCTCACGAATCATTTTCGATCCCGAGATCCCTCAGGTCGCCTTGGCTCCCATCGGGATGACGTGAGGACGTCGAGCAACGCATATCGCGAAGCAGGCCCTCACCCTCTCCCTGGGTAGCAGGAGAGGGGGGGGACAAAAGCTACTCCGGGTCGGGCGGCAGGTCGGCCTCTTCGCGCGCCACGGCCCCGACGGCGGCGCGCAGCGCTTCGGAGGTGATGGGCTTGGTCAGGTGAGAGTGAAACCCGGCGGCGCGGCTCCGCCGCACGTCGTCTTCGGTGCCGTAGCCGCTCAGGGCGATGCCGTTCATCCCGTAGCGCGAGCGGAGCTGCTTCATCAGGTCCAGGCCGCTCCCGTCCGGCAGGCCGATGTCGCTGATGAGCAGGTCGAAGTCGTACAGCGCCGCCTCTTCCAGCGCCTCGCTGACGCACCCGGCGGTTCGAATGTCGAGCCCGGGCCCGGCGAGCAGCCGGCGGATGACGTGCCGCGTGTCCTCGTGATCGTCCACGATCAGCACGCGGAGCGTCATCGTCGTCGTCGCAACGGACGGGGACGACACATCCGTCGCCGTCGCCTTGATGCTGGTCGCCTCGGGCGCGCCTTCCGGCTCCCGCGGCGCCGTCGTCGCGGGCAACGTCAGCGTGAAGGTCGATCCCCGGCCGATGCCCGCCGAGCGCGCCGACAGCTCGCCGCCGTGCAGCTCCACGAGCCCCTTGCTGATCGCCAGCCCCAGCCCCAGGCCGCCGAAGCGGCGCGCCATGATGGGCTCACCCTGCTCGAACGGCAGGAAGATGCGCTCGATCAGGTGCGCCGCGATCCCGATGCCCGTGTCCCGGATCTCGAGCGTGACGCGCTCGTCCTGCGGCGGCTGGATCGTGATGACGACCTCCCCGTCGGGGCCCGTGAACTTCACCGCGTTCTTGATCAGGTTCCACAGGACCTGGCGGACGCGCGCCTCGTCGCCGCGGACGTACGCGGGCGATGACGCCGGCTCGGCGGGCAGCTCGATGCGCATGCCCTTCGCGTCGGCGTCGCCGCGGCACATGTCGGCGGCGTCGCGCACGGCGGCGAGCAGGTCGACCGCGCCGAGCTTCAGCTCGATCTTGCCCTTGGCGACGCGCGTGAGGTCGAGCAGGTCATCGATCAGCCGCGTCTGCAGCTCGACGTTGCGGCGAATCATCGAGACCGCGCTGCGCACGTGCTCGGGCAGCGAGCCGTCCGATGCCAGCGCCGAAACCGTCGCCAGCACCGGCGTGAGCGGCGTGCGCAGCTCGTGGCTGAGGGCGGCGAGAAACTGGTCCTTCATCACGCCCGCGCGCTCGGCCAGCGTCTTGGCCTCTTTCAGGTCGTGCTCGATCACCTTGTGGCCCGTGATATCGTGCACCGTTGCGACAACCGCCTCGACGCGCCCCGTCGATCCGAACACAGGGGTGAGCACATACTCGAAATTGCGCACCCCGCCCGGCGCTTTGACCCGCGCCTCCCCGGCGACCGACCCGCCCGTCAGATAGACCGCGCGAATCTGCTGCTCGATCGGCTCGGCGACCTCCGAGGCGAACTCGACCTCGCCCAGCGTCTTGCCCATCATCTCGGCGGGGGTGCGCCCCAGGGCGCCGGCGCCGGCGCGGCTGGCGTAGGTGCAGCGTGCGCCGCGGTCGAAGACGAACAGGTGGTCGGCGGAGTTGGCGAGGATCGCGTCGAGCAGTTCGACGCGCCCGAGC
>JBAUGM010000501.1:0-2998 GCA_049679725.1 Tepidisphaeraceae bacterium | reverse complement strand
CTTCTGAACCTGTGCGTACGTCGCATCCAGCGCTTTCGCACTCGCCAGCATCGCGGCTTCTTCGCGCGGCCAGAGTTCAATTGCATGCCGGCTGATCACGCCCTGGCGGCCGATGAGCGTCGGGACGCTCGTGCACGTATGGCGGATGCCGTACTCGCCGTTCAACTGGCTGCTGATCGGCATCAGCTTCGGCTGGTTCAGGGCGATCGGGTGGATGACTTCGGCGATCGTGAGGCCCACCGCCCAGCCCGCGCCGCCTTTCAGTTTGATCGCTTCGGCGCCGCTCGTTTTCGTGCGCTGGAAGACGCGCTCCTGGACGGTGCCGTTGAAGCCGGGCAGCTTGATCAGCGGCATCCCGCCGACGGTGGCGCTCGACCAGATCGGCACCATGCTGTCGCCGTGCTCGCCGAGGATCAACGCCTTGATCTGGCTCGGCGGGAGGCCGGTTTCCAGCGCGATCAGCGATCGGAAGCGGGCGGTGTCGAGCTGCGTGCCCAGGCCGATGACCTTGCTCGGGTCCCACTTGAGGGTGTCGATCGCCAGACGCGTGAGGATGTCGACGGGGTTGGAGACGACGAAGATGATCGCGTCCTTCTTCAGCCCGGCCGTCTTGAGCGAGTCGAGGATCTGCTTGAACAGCGCGACGTTGCGGTTGATCAGGTCGAGGCGGCTCTCATCCGGCTTGCGGCGCAGGCCGGCGGTGATGCAGACGAGGTCGGCGTCGGCGGTCTTCTCGTAGTTGCCGGCGTAAATCTTCTGGTCGCCGGCGACGCTCGTGCCGTGGATCAGATCGAGCGCCTCGCCCGCGGCCATCTGCTCGTTGGCGTCGAGGATGTGGATCTCGGAGACGATTGCAGCGCATTGGAGGGCGAAGGCTGCGTTAGAGCCGACCCGTCCGCCGCCACCGATGATTGAGACTTTCATGTTCCGTCTACTCATGTAGGGGCGAAGCTTGTCTTCGCCCTTTCTTTCGTGCGTGCGACGGGCGAACACGAGGTTCGCCCCTACAGACCCGCGGCAGAGCCGCTGGGCTCCCGTCGGCGAGGGACGCGAATTACGCGACCGACGCCATGATCTGATCCGTAATCGTCTGCACGAGTTGCTCGACGTCGGCATCGTTGTAGTTCTGCGGCACCAGCGCCGCGACGGCGCGCTCGATGCCGCTGCTCTGCGATGACGACGACGATTGCGGAGCGGGGATCGTTCCACTCCCGCTGACCATCCTCCCCTTCGTGCCGATCTCGCCGCCCACACGGGAAAGAAAGTCGGTGCCAGCGCACGTTTGCGATTCGGGCGTCGCGCCCGGGGCGGTGCGCGGGTCGTACATGCCGAAGCGCGTCTTGAGGTCGAGCAGCTCCTTCATCTCCTGCGAACCCAGCGGCCGAACGCTGCCGAGCTGTTTCGTGAGCAGGAGGATGCGCGCGTACGCGTCGACGATTTCGAGCTTGTAGTACGCGTCCTCCAGGTCCGGGCCGTAGCAGACGACGCCGTGGTTGCCGAGGAGGATCGTGTTCGATTCCTTGATGAACGGCTTGATCGATTCGCCGAGGCGCGTGTCGCCGGGGGTGACATACTTCGCGGTTCTCACGGGCCCGAGGAACACTTCGGCCTCGGGATGGATGCAGGTCGGCAACTCGATGTCGGCGATGGCGAAGGCCGTGGCGTGCGGCGGGTGGCTGTGGATGACGGCACGGACATCGGGGCGCTCCTTGTAGATCGCCAGGTGGAGCAGGATCTCGCTCGTGCGCTTGCGCTTGCCGGAGACCTGCTTGCCCTCCATGTCGACGACGCACATGTCATCGGGCTTCAGGTTGCCCTTGCTGATGAGCGAGGGCGTGCACAACACGCGGTCTTCGCTCAGCCGATACGAGTGATTGCCCTCGTTGCCGGCGCAGAATCCCTTGAGCCAGATGCGCCGGCCGATGTCGCACATCTGCTCCTTGAGCTTGAACTCGGGGATGCGGGGAGCGCCGTTCTTGTTGCTGCCGCCGTTTGCACCGTAGGCCATGGTCAATTCATGAAGATCGACAATCGATGAATGAGAAGCCAACCTAACATCCATTCTCATGTTCTTAAGAACATGAGAATAAGTTTCTTCTCAAGCGTCGCTCATCGCTCATCATCCTTTCCGATTTCGTGAGTCACGATCGCGTGGTCCAGGATCGCCGCGTTGTACGCGTCGAGCGGGACGCGTTTCTCCGGGTAAAAGGGCATCGTCGCCTCGCGGCTTTCCGTGAAGGCGATCAGATCCCCGTCGGTTGCGCCGAGGTGGTCGTAGACGACGAGAGATTCGGTCGTCCTGCGCTTCTGACCCGACAGGGAGAAGCGGTCCTGCACCTCGACGATGAGGAAGCGCCCGCCGACGAGCGTGTCGTAGGAGCGGCTCAGCGTGACGCGACCTTTGACCAGTCCGATTCGCATTTCGTAGAGGCGGAACCTTGTGTTCGCCCGTGTTTGCTTTCCGATCGGAGGGCGAACACAAGGTTCGCCTCTACACAAATTCATCCGCAGCTCGCGAGCTCCGCCAGCTGCCGTTTCAGGTCGTCGCTCACCTCCGCTCGCCCGCGGACGAAGGGGAGCAGGATGTTCCGCACCTGCGGGAGCGAGTGGTACGGATATTCGATGACCAGCACGTTGGCCGCGAGTTGCTGCACGCCTTGCTCGACGGACTGCCGGCAGGTGCCGAGGATGGCGCGGAGCGAAGGGCAGCGGTTGGCGTAGACGATGGCGGCCGCCCCGGTCTGAACGAGCAGGATCCCGCCCGATGCGCGACCCGATTTCACTTCGCTCGCGATTCGCTTGATGGCGCGGACGAGATTGTCGGCGCTGGCGGGGAGGTCGAGCGGGAGAAGGCTCGACTCGCGCGATTGCTGTGCGAGGGCGGCTTTCGCCTGACCGCAGGGACCGTCGCACCACCATAGGAAACTTGAGAAGCCCGCCGCTTCAGCGGTGGGTTTTGGTGCGTCCGTGCTTGTCACCGAACCCATCGCTGAAGCGG
>JBAUGM010000500.1:0-2705 GCA_049679725.1 Tepidisphaeraceae bacterium | reverse complement strand
AGCGAAGACGGCTCGGGCG
Organism: Tepidisphaeraceae bacterium; assembly: GCA_049679725.1. GTDB lineage: Bacteria > Planctomycetota > Phycisphaerae > Tepidisphaerales > Tepidisphaeraceae > DASYWJ01. Next base: position 2,686 of record JBAUGM010000500.1, on the reverse strand, counting down.
GAGCCTCGCCCTCCCGCTCCGCGGCGCGCCGGAAGGCTCAGCCTCAGTCGCTGGCCAGCACGTAGCGGGGGAGCCGTAATCGTCGTCCAAGCGTGTGCTCCACGTGCTCCGCGAAGAGGCGGTTGAGCGGGTCGGTCTGATGGCGGGTCAGTTTCGGGAGACGTTGCGCCGTCCCGTTCGTCCGCGGCAGTTTCATGATGCCCTGGACGAGGCGGACGAGGCGCAGGTCGATCTGCATACGGTCGTGGACGGACCCTTCGCAGTTGCGGCACACGACGCCGCCGCGACCGGGGGAGAAGTACGTCGCCTCCGCGCCCGCCGCGGCTTCGCGACCGCAGGCGACGCAATGGGCGAGCTCGGCGAGGTAGCCGGTCTCGCGCAGCAGGTCGAGCTCGAAGGCGAGAAACGATTCCTCCGCGCGCGGCGATGCGAGTTCCTTCAGCGTGTACTCCAGCCGGTCGAACAGGTCCGGGTGCGGGTCGTGCTCCTCGATCAGCATTCCGACGAGCTCGGCCGCGTACTGCGCGAGGTACATGCCGCGGAGGTTGCTGCGCAACTCGAGGTGTCCGTCACGCAGCGACCATTCGGTGAGGGTGGAGAGCTCGCGCTCCGGATCGTGCGTGAAGACGGCGCCCGCCAGGTCGAGCAGGTCGATCCCGCCGCCGAACTTGCTCGCGCCGGCCTTGGTCGTGCGGTGCGCACCCTTGGCGATGACGCGGACGAGGCCGTGGTCGCGGGCGAAGAGCAGCAGAATTTGCGAGGTTTCGCTGAACGCCACCTTGCGGAGGCAGATGCAGCGGTCGGAAACCAGCGCCATGGCGGAAATTATAGCGCTGCGGAGCCCGGAGAACGACGCTGACGGCGACGAAGCACGAGCGGCGCCGCAAGCATCGCGACAACGGCCATCGCACTGGGCTCGGGAACCATGTTCGCGGCCATCGTCTCGTTGATCCAATCGTTGAATGCGGCGACGCGCGTGGCGCCGAAGAACTCGCCGTACTGTGCGTTGGGCTCGTTGTCGCCGGGGAACGGATCGCCCGGGCCGTATGCGCCGTTGAACGAGTTGATGCCGACGAGGACCGGGCCCAGACCGTCGTCGGGGAAGTCGACGTACACCGCGCCGCCGCTGTCGCCCGAGGCGATGGAGTACTCGAGGTCGAGCGCGTCCGATGAGCCCATCGAGCTGGCCAAGGGATCTTCGGGGTTGTCGAAGTCGCCGAGCAGGATATTCGGCGAGAAGCCGGCGAAGGCGCCGCTCCCGCCGGTCATGTCGATCATGTTGTGGCCCGCGCGGCGAAGCTCGTCGCTGAAGATCATGCCGGTGTGGCCGTCGCCGCGCATCCCGTGGCCCGACCACGTGCCGACGTTCCCGACTTCGCCCGCCCCCGTGTAGCGGGTGACGGGAACGATGTTCGTGACCGGCGTGGCGAGGCGCATCAGGGCGAGGTCAAACCCTTCCGTCAGCGAGTTCGGGTCGCTCGTCCCGCCCCAGTTGGGGTGCGAGATCATGAGGTCGATGTCGTGGAACGGCGCGGTCGGATGAGGAAGGAACGGGATGGCCGTCACCGGATCCTGCGCCGGGACGAAGCCGACGCCGGAGATGAGGTCGGCGTTCTCCTCGTACCCGTCCACAACGTGTGCGGCCGTGAGGATCCAATGGGGGTCGATCAGCACGCCGGAGGCCAGCGTCTGGCCGTCCTGAACGCCGAAGATGTCGACGGTGATGAAGACCGACCCGGTGGCCGGGACTTGGCTGCCGAGTTGGAGGTAGGGAATGTGGTCGCGGTCGTGCCGGATCGTGCCGGCCACGGCGGGGGAGGCATACATCGCGCCCACTCCGCCCAGCGTGAGCATCACAGCTAGTTTACGCATCTACTCACTCCCGTCCGAGAAAGTCCTGATGGCGATGGCGACCGCGGCAAACACCATATCACGTCGGTGTTGCCGGGGCGAATGCAAAAGGGCGATTTTTCGCGACCTTAATGCGGACGCCGACGAGAATGCCTGCACGTCGCGTTTCGAGGGGCAGGCCATTCCCTCGACGTTGAGCTACGGCCCCTCACGCCCTATAGTTGCGCGCCTCATGCCGCCCGCGGGTCCATTGTGCCGCGTCGGTCGACGAGTCCGTAGCTCAGTTGGTAGAGCAACCGGCTTTTAACCGGTTGGTCGTGGGTTCGAGTCCCACCGGGCTCATTCTTTCTTCTCCTCTTCACTCTTCTCGATTTTGAGGCTTTCCGGCTTCTCCAACTGGATCTGCGGGTTGCCGCGGTAGTCGGCGACCTTGCCGGTCACGCTGATCGTCTGGTTTGTGACGGCCTTGGTGACGTCGCCGTCGAAGGCGGCGTTGATCGCGTCGAGGCTGCCCTTGGGGATGACGACGTTGAAGTCCCGCCGGCCGATGCCGTCGAAGTTGAGGATCGAGACGCTGGCGGACCTGGGGACGAACACCTCGGTCACCTTCCCGCGGATCGTCACCTCGGTGCCGATCATCTCTTTCAACTTGGCGAAGTCCTTCACGTCGATCACTTCGCCCGGCTGGGTGGACGGCTGGGACGTCGATCCCTCCTGCGCCCGTGCGGCGACGAACGGGATCGCGAGCGTGCACGCGAGTGCGATCAACGTTGCGAGACGGAACATGGTCGACCTCCTTCGTTGTGGTGTCGGGAGGGCGAGGCTCCGCCCGAGC
>JBAUGM010000499.1:0-2649 GCA_049679725.1 Tepidisphaeraceae bacterium | reverse complement strand
GTCCAGCTGCGGCATCCCCAGCGCGGCCATCGCGCTCTCGCGAAAGCGCGACATCGAGCGCACCTCGCGCTCGTCCGCGGCCAGGAACGACGCCAACTCCGCGAGCGACCGGCGACGGACGTCTTGGGCGAACGTCCCGCTGCCCCAGCGCGCGTCGTTCATGATCGCGTTCCGCGTCGTGCGCGGGGCGTCGGGCAGCAACTTGCTGAGCAGGTACCACTCCGCCGGCCCCCGCTGGCCGGCCGTCCCCGCCTTGATGCAGCGGTCGCAGAAGTACTCGACCACATCCTCGCTATCGTAAACGTCCCCGGCGTCCATCCAGAACTGCCGCAGCGTCAAGGGCCCAAGCTGCACCTGCTTGGCCGACAGCGGAAACCGGTAGTTACGGGCTGCCGTCCGATAAATGACTTCAAAGTTCTCCACGCAGGTCGCTCCGGTCCTCCTGATCATCCCATAGCCGGCCGCCCTATCTACCGCTCGCTCCGCCTCCGCGCGCACTTGCCTATGTGAGCAACCGGGGCCGTCGGCGATCGACAGGTTTGGCCGCGGGCGGAGCAACATCGATGGGCGAGATCATCAAGGTCAATTGTAGCGTGCCGGCGCCGCAGCGTTCGGCGGGAGAGCCGTCGAGCTGGACCCAGAAATACGGCGACACGCACCGCATGAAGCGGGTGGCGAACTGGCCCGAGGGGGTCGAGCCGTTGAAAAAGGTGCGGCTCTATCGCCGCGGGGATCATTGGCTCTGCCAATGGTGGGAACCGTCCGAGCGTAAGAATGTCAGCCAGAGCGTCGTCGGCGACGTGATCACGGCTATCGCCGCCGCGCGCGAGATCGACCGGCGGCTTGTCGATTCAAAGCGGTCGGGGCGCGGCGGCGCCGCGGGCCACGGGAAGCTGAAACATGCCGAGCTCGTCGACCGGTTCCTCGCGGATCTCGAACGGCGATCAAATGCGAAAGAGGTCGTTCCAGCGACCGTCGGCCGCTACCGCGCCGCGCTGGCTCACTACACGGCCTACGCGGACACGGCGGACGTGCACCGGCGTTATGCGTATGCCGCGGAGGCCGACCGGACGTTCGCGCTGGGATTCGCGTCGTTCCTGGCGTCGCGTCAGGTCCGCGCCAACGGGCGCGCCGGGGCGAAGCCGCGGACGATGCACGGCGGCGGGTTCGTGTGGGACGCGGCGCGGGCAATGTTCTGCTGGGCCATCGACCCCGACCGCGGCGGCGTCCTGCCTGAAGCCATGCGCAACCCGTTCCTCCGCAAAGGTAGCTCGGCGCGGAAGCCCGCCGCCGACCCGTTCGGCGAGCCGGACGTGACGATCGCGATGGCCAAGGAGTTGCTCGAGGCGTGCGACGATTACCAGCTGCGGCTCTTCGCCCCGATGCTCTTCTTCGGCCTGCGCGCGGCCGAGCCCGTCTTCCTGGCCCACGAGTACCTCGATGAGCAGTGGCTGCGGGTCCCGTGCAACGAAAACCTCGGGTACGTCACGAAGGGCAAGCGCGACAAGCGGTTCCCGCTCGCGCCGCCGCTGAAGGCCCTGCTCAAGGCGGCCCCGACCTCATGCGGGCTCCTGTATCTGGGCCGCGAGGTCCACGAGGGGCGTCGACGGCCAAAGCTCACGGGGGTCACGCTGGACCGGTTGGAGCAAACCTACGCCGCCCGCTGCGAGGGGCTGGCAAGCGCGCAGGAACGCCTGCGGCAGCGCGACCAGATCGTGCGTGAGGCCGGCGGCATTGGCTACGACGAGATCGAGGGCGAGTTTCGCGCGCTGGCCGCGACGCTGAAGTGGCCGAAGTCGGCGACGCTCAAGGACCTGCGCCATCTGTTCAGCACGAGCTTGGCCAACGCGGGCGTGGCCGAGCCGTACCGGCAGTATTTCATGGGGCACGCGCCGAGCAGCGCGGTGATCTCCGCGTACACGCACGTGAACAAGCTCAGCGCGCAGTACGCGAAGCTGCTCGACACGGAGTACGCGCCGCTACTCGAAGTCCTTCAGCGTCGAGCGCAGCGACTGCGCCGCAGCGCCGCTGCGTGAAGAGGTTGTTCGACCGTCCGCAACTTACGATCATTAGTCGTTTTGACGAGCAAAAGTCCGGCGGGCGTTCGATCAATTGCTGGCGGCGCTAGCGTGCCGGATGGAATCGAGGGGGTTCCTGGCTCACGGGCGCGCCAGCTAACGTGAGACTGCTGTAGCGCATCAGCCGAGGTTCCCCGATGGATATGGCTTTACCTTTCTAACTATTATGACACGTTTGGCTTAGGAATTAAGGGGAACGAATCCGGCGGTCGCTCACTTCGCGGGGCTCGGAGTGCCGCGCTGCTTATTCCCCGGGGTAGCGCGTTTCAACTGATACAGGCCCCTGCTGGCGCTGGTGAATCGTGCGTCTTTGATCAGGGCCTGGTTCACGATTGAGCGGAAGTTTCCGCTCGATGAGCGGTAGCCGCCCGCACGCACGCGCTCGGCAACGTCGCCGACGGCGACGGGCGACTTCGCCTTCGCGAGAACGTCGAGGATTGCTTCGGGTAGGCTCTGCGCGTTCCGCGGACGGGTAACGCCGCGCGTTCCGCGGCCCCCGCCGCGCCCACGGCGGGCGCCGCTGCCGCCCAGCTTCGAAATTTGAGCGTCCAACGCGTCGACTCGCCTGAGT
>JBAUGM010000498.1:0-3941 GCA_049679725.1 Tepidisphaeraceae bacterium | reverse complement strand
GCGTTCACCACCGCCGGCGGCGCCTGCTGCCCGCGCGCCAGCCGTCCCCCGCCCAACACCATCCCGCCCGCCGCCAGCAACGACGCGGCGATCGCCTCGCGGCGCGACACCGTGGTTCCAGATCGATCCTGATTCATACGTCTTCTCCGGTAAGAAAGTGAGCCGGGATGTTAGCGGCGAATCGTCCGTTCCGGTATGCGCCGCTCCCGCGGTATGACGGACACGCCGGGCGGGGCGCATGCCCACGCAAAGATCGCAAAGATCACAGAGAGCGCAAAGAAGAGAAACATCCTCGATTCTTCTTTGCGCACTTTGCGGACTCTGCGCTCTTCGCGTTGAATTTCGTTGATCGCAGTCGTCGCCATTTTCATCCCTCGCGGGTGTGGCGCAGCCAGGTGAGGACTCAGGATGACAAGTGCACCACTCACGATCACCGATGAGACGTGCTTTCCGCTTGCGCGCGACGTAAGATTCGCCGCTGGTCATGACGACGCCCCAGCAGTCACGGATGGACGGGCCACGGACGAGCCGGCCGAAGCGGTGGACGGTGGCCGAGCCGCACGCGCGGGCCGACGAGCTCGCCGAGCGGCTCAAGACGTCGACGCTCATCGCGCAGGTGCTGCTCAACCGCGGGCTGAGCGAGGCGCAGGAATGCCTCGACTTCCTCCGGCCCAGCCTCAAGTGCCTGCACGACCCCGCCGCGATCCCCAACCTGACCAGGGCCGCCGAGCGCATCGCGCAGGCGATCCGCGAGAAGCAGAAAATCGTCGTCTACGGCGACTACGACGTCGACGGCATCACGGCCAGCTCCATCCTCTGGCACGCGATCACCCTGCTGGGCGGCGTCGTCGACACCTACATCCCCCACCGCGTCGACGAAGGCTACGGCCTGAACGCGGCGGCGCTGAAGGAGCTGTGCGCGGGCGGCGCGCAGCTCATCGTCTCCGTCGACTGCGGCGTCACTGCCGTGGAACCCGCCAAGATCGCGCGCGAGTGCGGCGTCGACCTGATCATCACCGATCACCATGAGTGGCACGAGGCGAAAGAGAAGAGTGGTGGTGTAGTGGAGTTGTTGAGTGGTGGTGTAGATGCTCTTCCTACTCAACCACCCCATCACCCCACCACTCCACCACCTCCGCTCCTCCCCGACTGCCACACCATCGTCCACCCGCGCCTCCCGTCCGATGGCCCCGCCTACCCCAACCCGCACCTCTGCGGCGCCGGCGTCGCGTTCAAGCTCGCCTGGTCCATCGGACAGGCGATGAACGGGAACGCGGCCAAGGTGTCCGATGCGTTCCGCGCGTTCCTCGTCGAGGCGACGGCGCTGGCGGCGCTGGGGACGATCGCCGACGTCGTCCCGCTCGTCGGCGAGAACCGCATCCTCGCGGCCTTCGGCCTGAGCGGCTTGAAACAGAGCAAGCTGGTCGGCATCCGCGCGCTGATCGAGTCAGCGGGGCTGACGGGGCAGAAGCTCGACAGCTACCACGTCGGCTTCCTGCTCGCCCCGCGGCTGAATGCGTGCGGGCGAATGGGTCACGCGCGGCTGGCGGTCGAGATGCTCACCCGCGCCGACCTGCCGCGGGCGATCGAGATCGCGACCTACCTCGAGCAGCAGAACCGCGAGCGGCAGGCGATCGAGAAGCAGATCCTTCAAGAGGCGTTGCAACAAGTCGCCGACCTGAAGATGGACGGCGACGACTGCCGCGCGATCGTGCTCGCCGGCGCGGGCTGGCATCCCGGCGTGATCGGCATCGTCGCATCGCGCATCGTCGACCGCTTCAACCGCCCCACGATCGTCATCGCCCTCAACGGCGACGGCGTCGGGCAAGCCAGCGGGCGCTCGATCCTCGGCTTCCACCTCACCCGCGCGCTCGACGCCTGCGCCGACCTGCTCCTCGGCTACGGCGGGCACGAGATGGCGGCGGGGCTGAAGATCGACGCGACGAACCTCGAATCCTTTCGTCAGCGCTTCTGCCAGTATGCGTCGACCATGCTTGAGCCCGGGCAGCTCGTCCCGGAACTGAAACTCGACAGCACCGCCGAACTCGCGCAGGTCACGACGTCGCTCGTCGCCGACCTCGCCCGCATCGGCCCGTTCGGCATGGGCAACCGCAAGCCGCTGCTCGTCGCCCGCGGCCTGGAGCTGGCCGCCCCCCCACGCCGCGTCGGCAAGACCGGCGACCACCTTCAGCTCTACGTCCGCCAGGGCAAGCGCTCCATGAAGTGCATCGCCTTCGGCTACGGCGCGATGTTCGACCAGCTCCGCGCGGGCACGGTGCTCGACGTCGCCTTCGAGCCGACGCTCAACGAGTACAACGGGAACGTCAGCGTCGAGCTGACGGTGAAGGACCTGCAAGTCGTCTGAGTTCCGCGCGTTTCTTGCTCGTGCGGCGCCTGCGGGTACGACCTGCGGGCCACGCTCGACCGTTGCCCGGAGTGCGGGACCGCCGCGATGTCAGGCGGTAGGAGAGTTACGTCATCCTGAGGCGAGTCTTACGAGCCGAAGGATCTCGGACTCGATGATCGCTCTCGACCCCGCGATCCCTCCGGTCGCCTTGGCTCCCATCGGGATGACGTGCGAGAGTTACTCTCGTGCGAGAGCTATTCTGCCGGTTCGACGATGGCGCATCGCCAGGACGCCGCCGATCAGCGCGAAGGCGAGGCCGGAAGGCTCGGGGACGAGGGCGTAGAACCCGCGGATCTCGCCGCCGCCCACGAAGCTCGTGTGGACGTTGAAGTAGGCCTTGCCGTCGTTCAGCGCGGCCAGCAGGGCCGAAAACGCGGCCCCCGTCGTGCCGCCGTTGGCGGTGACGAAGGCGGGGTTCCAGCTCGCGGCCTGGGTCATGTCGAACGTCTGATCGTAGGTCCCGCTGGTCACGCCGGCGGGGAAGCCCGGGAAGGTGGGGAGGGCGGTGGCAACCCCGGCCGTGCCCGTGCCCGCGATGGTCGTTGCCGCGTGGATGTGGGCGATCGTCGTGGTTCCGGTCAGGCCCGAGAAACTCGCCTCGACGCGCATACTGAAGTCGTGGTCGTTGATCGTGACGGTCGATACGCCGGTCCCCAGCGATCCATTGGGCGGGAACTCGGCCGCCCCGCTCATTGTCGTCCCGTAGACCACGATGTGGGCGAGCGACGCTGGCGGCGCCGCCACCAGGTGCAGGATGAACGCCAGAACCAGCAGGTGTACCCGTGCGGCCATGTCGAACCCTCCCGGAGCGCAGACCGAGATGTCCCCTTTTGCCCGACCTCAGCCCCTGTAACCGGCATCACAGACCTTCTATTCCGAAAATGTGCCCTCCGCGGGTTTCGACCTGTCGAGGCGCGTCGAGAGGCCTGCCGCCGGACCGTCTCCCCGATTCCGCCGCGGGACATTTCCATTCGCCTCCGGAAACTGGCCCGGCGGCTGCGTCATACCGGTGACGCGCGACGACCCGCGACCCCGACGGCGACGAATGATCGACCCTGCAAAGCTCTCGGCGTGGTTTGACGCGCACGCGGCGCGGTTGGTGCTCTACGCGCGCCAACTGAGTCGTCCGCGCGCGCAGGACGTCGTGCAGGAGGCATTCGTCGCGCTGATGCACGAGACGCGCGAGCCGGCCAACGTGAAGGGTTGGCTCTATCGGGCCGTCCGCAACGCGGCGATCAGCGCGGTGCGGGCAGAACAGGCGCGCGTCCGGCGGCACGCGGCGCTGGCGAAGTCGGGCCCGACGTGGTTCGACGGTCGCCCCGATGACCTGATCGACGCGGCAGCGACACAGGGTTGCCTCGAAACGCTCCCGCCGGCACGGCGGGAAGTCATCGTCCTCCGCATCTGGTCGGAGATGAGCTTCCCGGAGATCGGCGAGCTGACCGGCCTGCCCGTGTCGACGGTGTTCGATCACTACCGCAAGGGGCTGGCCGCGATCCGCGAGAAGATGGAGTCGTCATGTCACGCGAACAAG
>JBAUGM010000497.1:0-2766 GCA_049679725.1 Tepidisphaeraceae bacterium | reverse complement strand
GGGCGCGGTCACGGGTTGTGATGTGGGCGGTTCCGCCGCCGCTTGCGGCGGAGCGGGCTGAGTCGCGGGGGCGACTGATTCGCTCGCGTCCGCAGCCGCCGCGAGCGTCACACCGAGCAACCGCGTCGAACCATCCGCGCCGAGCGTCGCCGACGTCTCAAACCCCGCCAGCGAGATCTCATCGATCGCCAGCGCCCGCGGCAGGTCGATCCGATCGACCGCCAGCTTCGCGGCGTCGAACTTCAGTAGCGACGTCTCCCCATCGCGGTAGTCGAGCCCCGTCACGTCGATTTGCGCCGACTGCCCGCCTTGCTCGAGCTCGCGCACCACCGCGTCCAGCTTCGTGCGGAACTGGCCGTCCTTCAGCGTGATGCGGGTGCCGGGCGGGAGGTACGACGCCAGCGCGCCTTCCTTCACGCCCTGCGCGTTGATCGTCAGATGCGCCTGCACGTCCTTGGGCGCGAGGGAGAGCGTGCCGTCGATCTCGGCGCTGTCGATCACGCCTTCCAGCGCGGCCGCGAGTTGGAGCTTCGCCTGCTCGGCGGAGTCCTTGCCGACGACGAGGTTGTCGAGCTGCACGCTCGCGCGGCCGGTCGTGTCGACCGGCGGCTGAACCGCGCGATCCGTCCAGCGGATCGCGGCATCGTGTACCTGGAGCTTGCGCACCGTCGCGATGATCGGCGGCGTCTCTTCCTGCGGCGGCATGGGGAAGCGGATGCGGATCCCGCCGGCGACGAACGAGCCATCCGCGTCGCGCGCGATGGCCGCGCGCGGCTTGGTCACCTCGATCGCCGCGACGTCGATCTCCTCGCCGAGCTTCAGGTCCGTCACCTTCAGCCCGTCGATCCCGGCCAGTTCTTCGGCGCCGTCGAGGTAGCGAAGCTTGTCGACGGCGGCGCTGGTGATGAGCCCTGAGTCCGTCTGGGCGACGTCGGCGGTCGCGTGCAGCTCGAGCGCGCCGTCGGTCAGCGTCGGCTCGATGCCGAACGACTTGAGGTACGGCGCGAGGACGGCGAGGTTCATCTTCGACCCGCTCACGTTCGCGTCGAGCGCAACGCCGCTGGGCTTCGGCGCGATCGTCCCGCTGGCGACGATGTTCCCAGCCGATCCCGGCGCCGTCAGCCACGCCTTGAAGGTCCCCGGCTGCGTCGTCGGGGCGTCGGCGGCGGCGGGGTCGGTGTTGATCGAGATGTTCGCCACTTCGATGCCGGCGTCCGTCAGTTCGACCGACGCCGGCGGCTCGACGGCCTGGTCTTCGAGGCGGAACTTCACGTCCTTCCACGTGAAGCGACCGATCTCCAGCTTCAGCGGGACGCCGGCGGGTTGCGTGGCGGGCGCCGCGGATGCGACGAGGGGCACTGGCTGCGTGGCGGGGGCGGCGTCTCCGTCGAGGGGTACTACCGGCCGCGTCGCCAGCGCCGCGAATGCATCGAGGGGTGCGTCCCGCGTGGTGGGCGCAGCGGACGCAACGAGGGGCGCTGGCTGCGTCGCGGGCGCGGCGGCGGGCTTCGTCGTCGCCTTCGCGGGCGGTTTGATGCGCATGCCCAGGGCGACGAAGGCGCCGGACTTATCGCGCCGCGCGCTGAGCTGCGGCCCGGACAGCTCGACCGTCTCCACGCGCACGCGGTTGTCCGCCGGGTCCACCGCCAGCCCGTCGATGGTCACGCCGTCGAAGGTCAGGAGGTCCGCGCCGTCCTTGACCTGCACGTTGGTGATGTTCGCCGCGCCCGCGAATCGCCCGGCCGGATCGACACGACCGTTCGCGAGGATCGCGCACGCCACGGTCGCGTCCTTCAATTCCGACTCCACGCCCAGCGCATCGAGGTACGGCTTGAGCGCATCCGGCCTGATGCCCTCGGCCGCGAGCGTGATTTTCCCCGTCTTCTCCAGCGCGAACGGCTTGGCGCTGCCGCTGATCTTCATGGCGCGGACGACGCCGGGGACCGTGATTTCACCATCGATCGTCGCGGGCACATCCCGTCGCGTCGGGTCATCGACCAGGTCCCTGATCGTGAGATGGTTCAGCGCCATCGACAGGTTCGCCGGCGGCGAGACCGCGTTGTCGTGGAAGTTGGCGCGGATGTCGCTGATGTCGAGCTGCGCCACCTCCCACTTGAAGGGCCCCGCCGGCGCCGTCGTCGGCGCTTCGGTGGGCATCGTCGTGGGCTTCGCCGGCGTCGCCAGCGCCGGCGCTAGTTCAAATCCCCACGCGCGCACGCCGCCCTGGGCGGTGCGCTCGGCGAAGGCGTGGGCGCCGTTGACCACCACCTTGGCGATCTTCGCGTGCGAGGAGTCCGCCGAATCGACATCGATCGTCAGCAGCTTCAGCTCCGCGGCCTTCTTGCCGTCCAGGATCGCGACGATGTCCTCGAGCTTGAGCGAGCCTTTCAGCGGCGAGGGTGGCACGACGCCGTCCGGGCCGGGGGGGTTCACCGCCGCGAGGCTGAGTGCAGCGTTCATCGTCAGGTCGAGGGTGTCGCCTCCGGGACGCAGTCCGAGCTGCGCCAGGTACGCCGCCGCCGCGGGCGGATGCAGGCCGCGCAAGCGCACGTGGAAGTTGGCGGACAGGTCCTGCACCGTGCTGTCGCCCCGGCCCTCGATGCGCAGCGAATCGAAGACGGGGTCGAGCCCCAGGTCCATGAACAGCCGCATGGGCTTGGTCGGGTGGCGAAGGTCGGAGAGGCGCAGCGTCAGCTCGAGCAGCGCTTCGGTTGGCGGCGAGACCGCGCGATCGCGGAGGCGCGCCCGCGCGTGCGCCAGCCGCAG
>JBAUGM010000496.1:0-2802 GCA_049679725.1 Tepidisphaeraceae bacterium | reverse complement strand
CGCGGGCGCCGTGGTCGCCGGCTCCGCGGCCGGTTCGGTCGTCGGTTCTGTCGTTGGCTCGTCGACGTACTCGGTGAAGCCCGGCGCCGGTTTGCCCGCGTCCGCCTGCTTCCGCTCATTGATCTTGCGGTTGATCCAGAATCCGATCGCCACGATCAGCAGGACGACGCCGAGCCATTGCCAGAAGTTCAGTTTCATGCGGGCCGCATCATAAGCCCGTGCGCGCACCGATCCAACTGTGAGCGACGGTGACGGTTGCCTGGGTGTCATCCTGAGTCCGCACGTGGCTGCGCTACACCCGCGAGAGATGAAAACGGCGACCTCCGCGATCGGACGAATTTCGACGCAAAGATCGCAGAGTCCGCAAAGGGCGCAGAGAGGAATCAAAGATGTTTCTTCTCTTCTTTGCGGTCTCTGCGATCTTTGCGATCTTTGCGTGGGCATTCTCGTTGCCCCGCCTGCATGCTTGACGCCACCCCCCGCGTCTGCACGATTCCCCGCCGGCATGCGCAAACGGTCACGGCGATCGCAGGAGTTTCGGCGGGCGGGGGCGGCGGCGACTGCGCAGGCAGATGCGACCGCCGCCGCGGCGCCGCGCTGGTATGCCGACGGGTGGATGCCGATGTGCTCGGCCGTCCTGATGACGCTCGCGTTCGCGCCGATCTCGCAGTTTTACCTCGCGTGGGTCGGGCTCGTGCCGTGGCTGATGTACGTCCGCCGCGCAACGGGGTACCGACGCCTTTTCCTCTGGAACTGGGCCGCGGGGGCGGTGTTTTTCGGGCTCAATATCTGGTGGCTCGGCTTCGTCACCATCCCGGGGACGATGGGGAGCGTCGTGTACATGGGGCTGTACTGGGCGCTGGCGGCCGTCATCGTGCGCGCGGTGGTTGGAGATGCGTGGTGGAGTGGTGGAGTGGTGGGGTCGTCGAGTAAGCGCGGAACCGAAACCCAACCACGCCACCACTCCACCACCCGACCACTTCTTTCCATTTTCGCCGTCGCCACGATCTGGACGGCGACCGAATGGGTCCGCGGCAACCTCGGCTCGGGGTGGCCGTGGTCGTTCACCGGGTACACGCAGACGCCCATCCTTGCGATGTGCCAGGTCGCGGACGTCGTCGGCGTGCACGGGGTGACGTTCTGGCTCGTCGCGGTCAACGGTTGCGTCGCGCTGGTCGTCCACGAACGGATGCGCGTCCGGTCGGTGCTCAAGCCGATCGCGGCGGTGGGGGCGATGCTCCTCGTCGTCCTCGCCTACGGCATCGTCCGGATCGCGCAGACGCACACGACGCCCGGGCCGCGCGTGATGGTCGTGCAGGCGAACTATCCGCAGACCAATACCGGCGAGAAGGGCGCCTACGTCGATGAGATCGTGGCGTTTCACGTCAACGAAACGCGCAAGGCCCTGCAGGCCGAGCATGACGCGGGGCGGAAAGTCGATCTGGTCGCCTGGTCGGAAACGATGATGCCGACCATCAACCGGGCGGCCCTGGATTTCACGCGCGGGTCGAGGACCGGGCGGTTTCTGCAAGCCGTGTATCAGGAAGTCGCCTCGCTCACGTTCGATTTCCGTACGGCGCTGATCACGGGCGGGGCATACGCGGGAAAGATGGTCCTGCAGGGCGAGGAGAACTACATCGATCTCGACCGTCGCAACGCCGCGTACTTCTTCGAGTCCACCGGCGTGATGTCGGACTTGCGTTACGACAAGGTTCACCTCGTGCCCTTCGGCGAGTACGTCCCGTTCAAGGAAACGATCCCGCCGTTGTACCGCTTGTTCATGTGGTTCAGCCCGTACGACTTCGACTACAACCTGGTGCCGGGGAAGGACGATGCGCTGACGGTGTTCACGCTTGGGGAGACGATCAGCGCGTCGCATCCCGCGACGGCTCCCGCGACGCGGGATGCAGAGGAAATAAATAGCTCCCGTCCCTATTTTTCTCCCGCGACGCAGCCCGCTGGGACTGAGGCGGCCGGAGAAAATAGGGACGGGAGCTATTTATCGGTCCGGCCGGGGGCGCGGTTTGTGGCGCCCATCTGCTTCGAGGATGCCGACCCCCGCCTGCTCGCGCGGATGTTCCGACCCGACCAGACCTCCGCCGGGCGGAAGCGGGCGGACTTCATCGTGAACCTCACGAACGACGGCTGGTTCTCGCAGCCGCAACTCGCGCAGCACCTGCAGATCGCGCGGTTCCGCAGCATCGAGAACCGGGTGCCGACGGCGCGGGCGGTCAACACGGGGATCAGCGCGTTCATCGACTCGGTCGGCCGGGTGATCGACCGCTTGCCGACGCACGTCGAGGCCACGCTCGTGTCCGAACTTCCCCTCGACGGCCGGCTGACCTTCTACACCCGCTTCGGCGACCTCTTCGGGGCGGCCTGCACGACTTTGACCGCTGCGGCGGTCGCCTGGGCGATCGTCGCCGCCCGATTGCGTCGCCGGGCGAATCGCCTGCGTTGAGCCTGTCGAAGCGTGCGCGAACGTCGTGAGAAATGCGCAAAAGGAGTTACGACAAAATCGGATTCCGGAAGATTTTTTCGCCGCGTTTTTCGGGCATTTTCGCGCGATCGGCAAAACGTCGTGCGCGAGTGTCATGACAATCGCGCACGGGTGACCCGTACCAGAAGGCGCGCACGCGGTGGCTCGCGTGTCCGATCGCGCCATCGACCGATCACGCCGGTGTCTGAGCCGCTAGCAGCCCGTGGCGGAACTCCCGCGCGTCGATGCGCCGCGGCATCGGGCCGGGACCGAGGCGTCGAGACGAAGCAGTATTGACTGAAATACGAGCGAGTCTCGGCAAC
>JBAUGM010000495.1:0-4607 GCA_049679725.1 Tepidisphaeraceae bacterium | reverse complement strand
CGTCAACGCCGTCAACGGGTCGGTCTTCCTCCTGATCAACGCGATCGTGAAGGACCCCGCCACGCCGGGCGGGCCGCTCACGTTCCTCGTCGGCGAGCTCCAGACCAACCTCCGCCCGCAGCAAATCTGGCTCGCGGCGGCGATCATCACCGGCGGCTGGTTCGCGCTGCTGTACGTTGCCGGCCAGCTCAACGTCGCCGCGCTGGGCGACGGCGAGGCGACGGCGCTGGGCGTGCGCATTCACCGGTTGCGGTGGATGGGGCTGATCGTCGCGTCGCTCGTCACCGCGGCGGCCGTCGCGATCAGCGGGCCGATCGGGTTCATCGGCCTCGTCTGCCCTCACCTGGCGCGGCTGATCATCGGCGGCAACGACCAGCGCAAGCTCCTGCCGCTGGCGACGGCGCTGGGCGCGAGCCTGCTCTGCGTCGCCGACGCCGCGTCACGCTGGCTCGGGCGCGAAGGCGCAGCCGGGACGGCGCTTCCGGTCGGTGTGCTGACGGGTCTGCTCGGCGGGCCGTTCTTCCTCCTGCTCCTGTGGCGCAACGCGCGCAGCCTCGCGACGATGGAGGGCGGGCGATGACCAGCGGCACGCTCCTGAGCGCCACCGGCGTCTGTTTCGCCTACGGCGACCGCCCGGTCCTGCGCGATGTCCGCATCACCCTCGCCCCGGGTGAAGTCGTCGCCCTCATCGGCCCCAACGGGAGCGGCAAGAGCACGCTGATCAAGTCGCTCCTCGGCCACCTCCCCGCGCGCGGCGACGTGACGTGGGACGGGAAGTTGATCCAACAGTGGCGCCGCCGCGACCTCGCGCGGCTCCTTGCGTACCTCCCGCAGTCGCCCGCGTTCGACCCGCAGCAGCGCGTCGCGGACGTCTTGCGATTGGGTCGGGCGCCGTACTGGGGCGCATTCGGCCTGGAGTCGCCGCGCGATGTGGAGGTCGTTCATCGCACGATCGATGAACTCCAACTGCACGAATGGGTGGCCCGCCGCATGGACGAGATCTCCGGCGGGCAGCGGCAACTCGTCTATGTCGCCCGCGCGCTCATTCAGGAGCCGCGCGCGCTGCTCCTCGACGAACCCAACACCTACCTCGACCTCCGCCACCAGGTCGAGCTCGCCCAGCTCATGCGCCGCCTCGCCCGCGAGCGCTTGCTGGCGTTGCTCGTCGCCTCGCACGACCTGAACCTGGCGGCGGCGTTCGCGGATCGGTTGGTGTTGCTGCAGGAGGGGGCGGTCGTCGCGGATGGGTCGCCCGAGCACGTGCTCGATCCGGAGTTGCTGACGCGTGTCTACGGCGTCCAGATGCAGCGCATCACCCGCGAAGGCAAACCGCCCGTGCTCGTGCCCGACCCCACCTGACCGTGGCTTGGGCGTCCCGCCCGAGCATGTGGAGGACCAACTGCAAAGAGCTCGGGCGAGACGCCCAAGCCACGATGTGGACAGCTTACGTGTGGTAGTCCGCGTTGATCGTGATGTATTCCTTCGACAGGTCGCACGTCCACACCGTCGCCTCGCCTGAACCGGCGCGGCAGTCGAGGTCGACCCGCACCTCCGGCGCGTGCATCGACTCGCTCACGATGTTCGCGTCGAACGGGACAGGCCGACCCGCGCGGAAGACGACCGTCTTCTGCAGCGTCAGCACCGATTTGTCCGGGTCGAACGGCACGCCCGCGTACCCCGCGGCCGAGACGATCCTCCCCCAGTTCGGGTCGTTCCCGTGCATGGCGCACTTCACCAGTGGCGAATCCGCGATCGCCCGCGCCATCGCCCGGGCGGCGGGCTCGGTCTTCGCGCGACGCACCGTGACGGCGACGACCTTCGTCGCGCCTTCGCCGTCCGCGGCGATCTGATACGCGAGCGATCGGCACACCTCATCCAACGCCGCGGCGAACGTCTTCGCGTCCTTCGGCGACGAAACCTTCGCGCCGCTGGCGCCCGAGGCGAGCAGACACGCGGTGTCGTTCGTGCTCGTGTGGTCGTCCACCGTGACGGCGTTGAAGCTCCCGTCGCTCGCGCTCGCCAGCAGCTTGCGCAGCAGCGGGGCACCGATGGCGGCGTCGGTCGTCAGGTATGCGAGCATCGTCGCGTGCGGCGGCATCAGCTTCATGCGCGGGCCGATCATGCCACTGCCCTTGCACACGCCGGCGAGCGTGACCGTCTGCCTGCCGATCTTGAACGACGTGGCGGCGGCCTTGCGCTTCAGGTCGGTCGTGAGGATCGCCGCGGCGAAGAGGTGCGCGTGCTCCAGCGAACTGCCGAGGTACTGGCTCGCCTCGATGATCCCGCGCTCGAGCTTCTTCATCGGCAGCAGGTGGCCGATGATGCCCGTTGACGAGGGGAGGATGTCAGTCTTCCTGCACTTGGCGATCGTCGCGGCCAACTCGCACATGCGCAGCGCATCCCGCTCGCCCTGCTTGCCGGTGCAGGCGTTGGCGTTGCCGGCATTGACGACGACGCCGCGGAGCTTGCCGTCGGCAACGTGCGCGCGCCCGACCTTCACCGGCGCGGCAAACACCTTGTTCGTCGTGAACACCGCCGCGGCGGTGGCGGGGGTGTCGCACAGGAGCAGGCCGACGTCCGGCGCGTGCTTCGTCTTGATCCCCGCGTACACCCCCGCGGCCCGAAAGCCGGCGGGGGAGAGCAGATGCAATTCGGCCATCGAAATGTCTACCTTCCTTGCGACCCGTCACCGAATCAACGTCATCCTGAGGTACTCCGAAGGATCTCGGGCGCGAGCGCACGTTTCGAAGATCGAGATCCTTCGGAGTACCTCAGGATGACGTCTGTTGCGTTTCCACGAGTGCGAACGTCACCCCATCTTCGCCAACTCCGCCTCCAACTCCGCGAGCTGATCCTGCGTCTGCTTCACGAGGTGCGGCGGCGCCTTCTGCACGTACGACGGGTTCGCCAGCCGGCCCTTCATCGCGCCGATGCTCTTCACCAGCTCGTCGCGCCGCTTGGCATTCCGCTCGCGGTCCGCGCCTTCGTCGACGAGACCTTCGATGAAGATCTCGCACCCCGCCGCCGTCGCGCGAACTGCGTTGGCGGGGGCGGCGAGATCCGCCTTCACGTCGCGAAGTGCGCAGATCGCGAGCAGCTCGATGATCTCCCGATTGGTGTCAATCGTCCGCGCGCAATCACCGGGGGCCGAGATCGAGACGGTCACGCGCTTCTTCGGGTCGGCCTTGTACTCGTTGCGCAGGTTGCGGATGGCGCCGATGATCTCCTGGAGCTTGGGGAACAGCGCCTCCGCCGCCTCCGAAAACTCGCCGACTCTCGGCCAAGCGGCGCGGATCAACCGCGCGCTGGTGCAGCCCATGATCCGCCCCGGAAGACCGCGCTCGGGGCGCACCGCGTTGAGCCGCCAGTAGATCACCTCCGTGATGAACGGGATCATCGGGTGCAGCAATCGCAACGACCCGTCGAGCACCGCGGCGAGCACGTTGGCCGTCTGCGCCTGCCGCGCCGGATCGCGCATGGCGGGCTTGATGGCCTCCAAATACCAGTCGCACAGGTCGCCCCAGAAGAAGTCGTAGCAGCTCTTGGCGTACTGGTCGAAGCGGTAGTTGCTCAGCGCATCATCGCACGCGGCCACCGTGCGGTTGAACCGGCTGACAATCCAGCGGTCAGCCAAAGAATCGACCACAGAGGACACAGAGGACACGGAGAGCACAGAGGAACTATTCTTGCCTTTCTCTGTGTTCTCTGTGTTCTCTGTGGCTCCCTCCAGATTCAGAAGCGCGAACCGCACCGCGTTCCACACCTTGTTGCAGAAGTTCCGCCCGATATCGAACTTGGGGCTGGTGTTCTTGCCGGTCTTCGGGTCGCGCTCGACCGGCATGCGCACGTCCTGCGTGTTGGTCGTCATCAGCGTAAGCGTGAACCGCATCGCGTCGGCGCCGTGCGACGAGATGATGTCCAGCGGGTCCACGCCATTGCCGAGCGACTTGCTCATCTTCCGGCCTTCGCCGTCCTGGATCATCGCGTGGATGAACACGTCGGTGTACGGCAGCCGGTCGAGGAAGTAGAGGTTGAACATCACCATGCGGCTGACCCACAGCGTGATGATCTCGCGGGCGGTGCAGAGCGTGTGCGTGGGGTTCCACTTCGCCAACTCGGGCGTGTCCTGCGGCCAGTTCAGCGTGGACAACGGCCAGAGGCCGGAGGAAAACCAGGTGTCGAGGACGTCGGGATCTTGCTCAAATTTCTCTGACTCCAATTGGCTTTCGATCTCAGGATGATCTGGCGCAACGCAGACGAAATATTTCGAAGCGCGACGACCGTCTGCCAGCATCACGTTGGCGGTCGTCATGACCGCACCCGGCATTAACTCCCTGATTCCAAATGTGTCGTCCAATGTTTCAGCGATCTGGACGCCAAGAACAGATTGCTGAAGCCCACCGGATTGAGCAGTGACCTCAATCGCACCGACTCGGCTCCACACCGGAATCCGATGCCCCCACCAGAGCTGGCGGCTGATGCACCAGTCACGGATGTTCTCGTGCCACGTCTGGAACGTCTTGGCGTAGCGGGCGGGGAAGAACTTCAGTTGGCCTTCCCACGCATGACTCCCTCTCCCCGTACTCGGGGAGAGGGTAGGGGAGAGG
>JBAUGM010000494.1:0-2124 GCA_049679725.1 Tepidisphaeraceae bacterium | reverse complement strand
CGCCCTCGCCGAACAGGGCGTCGTCGCCACCGCCGCCGTCCATCGAGTCGTTCCCGCCGCCGCCGAAGTAGGTGTTGTTGCCGGCGTTGCCGATGAACCGGTCATTGCCGCTGCCGCCGAGGACGCGTTCGATGTCGCTGGAGACGTGGTCGTTCTCGCCGGCCTGGCCGTCGGCGTTGCCGGAGTCGTTCTGGTCGATGACAAGGTTGGCCGTGCGCGCGGTGAAGTCCGCAGTGTCGCGCCCCGTGCCGCCAAGGAGGAAATCGTTGCCGAGGCCGGAGACGAGCGTGTCGTCGCCGCCGTCACCGTAGAGGAAGTTGTTTCCGTTGCCGTCGGTGAGGCGGTCGTTGCCGGCGTCGCCGTGCATGATGACGTTGTGGATGCCGTCGCCGATGGTGATCTGGTCGTCGCCGCCGGAGCCGAAGAGGCGGACGGTGTTGAAGTCGTCCATGTCGAACGAGTTGGCGATGCCGTTGATGGTCAGGACGACGTTGTCAAAGCTGCTGCGGACGAGGGTGAAGACGTCGTTGCCGTCGGTGCCATCGCCGAAGAGTGTGAAGTTGGTGATGCCGAAGCGGCGATCGTTCACCTCGCCGTTGAGGAGGACGTCGTCGCCCGGTCCGCCGTCGAGGGTGTCGATGCCGGGCCCGCCGTCGAGGGTGTCGTTGTGCTCGCCGTCTGAGAGCGAATCGTTCCCCTCGCCGCCTTCGATGAGGTTGTCGCCAATGCCGCCAAGCACCGTGTCATCGCCGTCAAGCCCGTAAACGCGGATCCCGTTGACACCCCTTGCGTCGATGAGGTTCGGGCCGTCGGTCCCGATAACGGGCTGGCTGCCGCCGGAGGCTTTGGCGTTCTCGAAGTCGATGAAATCACGCAAGTCCGAAACCTCGCGGATGCTGGGGCCGATGAACTCGACGGTATCGGTGCCCGTGCCGCCGTCGTAATCGAAGCTGTAGGCATGATTCTTCAGAGAGACGAGATCGTCACCCGCCTCTCCGAAGAAAAGCTCGCTGCCATACTCGTCGTCCCCGAATCTGTCGTTGCCGTCGCCGCCCAACAGGGTGACGGTGCCGAAGTTGTGCCCATCGGACAAGCCGTCATCGAACCGGTCGTCGCCACCACGGCCTTCCAGGCGGAACGAGTAGGTGGGCTGATCATCCGCTGGGGGCCCGTCGACGTTGCCGTACCCCAGAACGTCCGCCCCCGAGCCGCCGATCACGGTTTCAACGTCGTCGAACTCGTCGATCTGCGGGCCGCTCGCCATCGACGAGCCATCTGGATCGATCGTGAAGTCCAGCGCGGCCGAGCGGCTCGCATAGCTGATCGTGTCGTTGCCCGCCCCGCCGAGGACGGTGGTGTTGCGGACGACGGGGCTCGTCAGCGGGTCGATCAGGTTGAACGTGTCGTTGCCGCCCAACCCCTCGAGGCGGACGCCGGTGAAGTCGTCCATGTCGAACGCCTGGCTGACACCGTTGGTGGTGACGATCACGTCGTCGGTGGCCGAGCGGCGGACGGAGATCGTGTCGCCGCCCGACGTCCCGCGGGCCACCAGCACGCCCGCCTCGATGCCGGCCAGCAGACGCCGGGACTCGAGCGCCTCGGCCTGAGGGGCAAGGTTGGAGAGAACGCGACGGTGGTGGTGCAACTTCCTACGCATGATCATTCCTTTATTGAGTACCACTGGAACAAGCAGATTTCGTTTCGTAGCACGGGTTTTCAACCCGTGTTTTCCGTTCAAGACACGGGTTGCAAACCCGTGCTACGTGAAAACTCACACGCGATCAGGCGAACGTCTCGACGTTGCTGACGTTGTCGACACCGCCGTCGACGGTGGCGGTGTCAGAGTTGGACCCGCCGTTGACGGTGTCGGCGAAGCCGTCGTTGGAGAAGAGGGTGTCGTTGCCGCTCTGGCCGAGGAGGGTGTCGTTGCCGAAGCGGCCGGTGAGGTAGTCGTTGCCGCTGCCGCCGTCGAGGAAATCGTCGCCCTCGCCGCCGATGAGCTGGTCGTCGCCGCCCTCGCCGAACAGGGCGTCGTCGCCACCGCCGCCGTCCATCGAGTCGTTCCCGCCGCCGCCGAAGTAGGTGTTGTTGCCGGCGTTGCCGATGAACCGGTCATTGCCGCTG
>JBAUGM010000493.1:0-8596 GCA_049679725.1 Tepidisphaeraceae bacterium | reverse complement strand
CTCCGGCGCGGGCCAATCGTCGCCGCGCTCCTTGCGCAGTTGGCGGAGTTGGCGCAGTGCGCGATCGGCGCTGAGCTCCAGTTGGCGCTCGTAACGCCCGAGGCGCTCGAACGATCCCTGGCCCGGCGTGCAGAAGCTCTCGGCCATGGTGGCGCTGACCGGGACCAGCGCGCGGCGGTCGGCGTAACGCTGCTCGCGCAGGTCCTCGCGGATGCGCGGGTCGCTGATGCGCCGGCGGGGATCGGGATCCCCGGGCGCCAGCGACTCCAGTCGCGGCAGGTCGCGCAGCCGGCGCCGCAGGTCGAGGAACGCCTGCCCGCCGTGGTGCTCGATGTTGCCGGCCAGCGCGTCGTGCGCTTCGCGCTCGGCGCGGCGCACGCGACGGATGCGCCACTTGGCCTCGACGTACTGCTGCGCGATCGTGCGCTCGAGGAAGTCGCGCGGGCTGAAGTCTCTCAGCAGCAACGCACAGAACTGCTCGAGCTCGGCGGGATCCTCGCCCGGCATGAGCAGGTCCTTGCAGAAGATCCCGTGGTCCAGCGCATTGCGCGCCGATCGCGCCTTGCCCTCTTCCG
Source organism: Tepidisphaeraceae bacterium (assembly GCA_049679725.1). Taxonomy (GTDB): domain Bacteria; phylum Planctomycetota; class Phycisphaerae; order Tepidisphaerales; family Tepidisphaeraceae; genus DASYWJ01. Next base: position 8,021 of record JBAUGM010000493.1, on the reverse strand, counting down.
TGCGCGGGCCGGTGGAGCGTTTGGCGTTGCGACGATTGGCACGGAGCTGTTTTGCGGAGGCGCAGGACACGGACTTCCCTTCACGTGAGCGCGACATGGGACACTCTCCCTTCGGGGGGTGGGGCGCGGCCGGGACCGAAAGCGGTCGCGCGGCGCGCAGGGCGGGCCAGGCCGGCGGCGTTGTGGGACGAACCACAGCCTCCCGCCCGCCACGGCCGAATGCCGGCGGGAGACCGAACACAAACCTAACAAACCCCGCCCAAGTTGTCAAGGGATCTCGTCGCGCGGCGCTGGCCCACGAGACAACGCCAGTCGCAACTACCTTCTTCATCGTGGGATAAAAAAATAGCTCCCGACCCTATTTTCTTGCTGCCGCCAGCATCTGCCGACGGCGGCACGATGATTGGGGTGTGGACGATCTACTAACTGTGATGCAGCCCGAGCAACCCACACCCGATCGCGCTCGACTCCGTCTCGAAGCGCCCCGGCCCACGAGACAACGCCAGTCGCAACTGCCTTCCCTATCGCAGGATAAAAAAATAGCTCCCGACCCTATTTTCGTGCCCTGGATATTTGTGACCAAAGTAACTCGGATTTATCGGGACATTTGGCGCGAGCCGATATGTCGAAGTTGGCCGCATAAATCCAGAGCTGTCCCGGTTTTTTCGCTCGAGACAGAGCCAGAGCCCCGGTTTTTTCGCTCCGCGTACGCGAACTCCACTCACTTCACTTCAACATTTCATCCACGCGGACGAACGCATAGCCGCGTTTGGTCAGCTCGTCGAGCAGGGGGGCGAGCTGTTCGTGCATCTTGTCCTGGCGTTGGGAGCCGAGGTGGAGGAGGAGGAGGAAGCCGTTGAGGCCGTGGGGGTCTTTTTGCTCGTAGGCGAGAATGTCGTCCTTGATCTTCGTCGATGGCGCGAAGCTCTTGTGGCCCTCGGGGGCCCAGTCGCGGTTGGAGCCGGAGCCGGGGGTGAAGTTGAACAGCAGCACGCCCATCGGGCGCGACCAGCGCGTCTGGTCCGCGTTGTACCACTCGTAGGGGGGGATGAAGTAGATCGGTTGAGTCGTGTCCTTCAGCGCGCCGTAGGCGCGGAGGTCGTCGATGTTCTTCTGGAGGTCGGCGCGGAACTCCTCCTCGGTGACGAGGGTTTTCTTGCGGTCTTCCCACGGGGCGTAGAGGGGGTGGTGGTCGGAGTGGGGGCCGAGGTAGTGGCCGTCGGTCACCATGCGGCGGAGGTGGGGTTGGAGGTCGGGTTTGCGGAGGTAGTCGCCGGTGACGAAGAAGGAGCCTTTGAGCTTGCGCTGCTGGAGGACGTCGAGGATGTGGCCGGTGCCTTCGCCGAAGTCGCCGCCGGTGAAGATGAGGGCGATTTGTTTCTTGGACGTGTCGCCGCGAACGGGGGCGCCTTCGGTGAAGGTCCACGCCGGGCGCTGGCCCTGATAGTCTGGGGCGGGGGCGGGGCGACGGTCATCGGAAGCGTTTTTCACCGCACAACCTCCGGCGAGAACGAGAAGGACCCGCAGCAGGCCCGGCCAGCGCAGGCAACGCGGTATCTTCCGCATATCAGGAATTCGGCGCCATCTCATCGTCATTGCCACAAACGTTACCGGTGTCACCACCGGCTGTCACGTGCAGGCGAATCGACCGATTTCATGAAGAAGGCGGTTACGACGCCACCATGCGCCGCCGATCTGTCCCCTATCCGCAGGTCCGTTGTGCGGGGACGAGATTATGAAAACGACGAGCACGACGTCACTGCCCAACATGCCGGAAATCGGTCGGCGGGAATCCCATTACGCCCAGCTCGCCCGCCGGGCAAAGGAATGCAACGATCCGCACGCCCGCGCGGGGGCGAAGGTCGGTCAATACCTTACGCTCGCGAGCGATCCCAGGCTGAGCTGGGAAGAGAAGCTCGAGTACTTCCAGCACTGTCTCCGGCGGCATTGCGTCCCACCCGAATGGCCGGACGACGAGACGTGGATGTTCTATCAGGGGTTGGCCAATCTCGTCCGCCAGCACGCGGGGAAGGCGGCGCTGGGACTGGCCCATGCCGGGGACGATCAGTTGGCGGCGCGGCTGGCGATGGGGCAGCCGCGGGATGAAGTCGAGGACGCCTCCGACCGATTCTTCGCGCGACTGATCCCGGATGGGAAGCGCCCGGATTGGTTCAACGAAGCGGAATACGACCTCCTGGCACTGATCCGAAATAAGTGGATCTAAGCGCGGCCGCGGTCATCAAGTGATTCATTTCGCCGCCCGATAACACGGATGTGACGACGATCTCGGCCAACCTGCCCCTCGCGATGCCGGCGCCCGCAGCGACGGCGCGGTCGCCGCTGTCGGCGGAGCACCTTCGGCAGTTGCAGGATGCGCGGGTGCGGGCGAAGAAGGTTCGCCGGTGCGTCGCCGTCGCGAACTTCGACGGCTGGTCCGTCGGCGTGTTCGGCGCGCTCACGCTGCTTTTCGGCATGTTCAGCATCGTCGGCTGGGTGCTGGGCGGGGGGATGCTGGCGGTCGCGTGGGTCGAGTTGAGCACGGTCGGGCGCATCAAGCGATTCGAATCGCGCGCGGCCAGACGACTGGGCTGGAACCAGCTCGCGCTCGCGTCGCTCCTGCTCGGCTACGCCGGCTGGAGCCTGTACGGCGCGATGTTCGGCCCCGACCCGCTCGCCTCGACGATCGCCGCCGCCCCCGAGACGGCGGAGATGCTCGCGCCGTACTCCTCGATGGCCCGCACCATCAGCGCCGCCGTCTACGTCTGCCTCGCCCTCGTCGCGATCTTCGCGCAGGGCGGGACGGCGCTCTACTACTTCACGCGCGAGAAGCACATCCGCGCCTACCGCGAGCAGACGCCGGGCTGGATCGTGCAGATGCAGCAATCGGGCGCGCAGCTTTAGGCTCTCCTACGTCTTATGTAGTTGCCACGCCTGCGTCGCGGTCGACGCGCAGCGTCGAGTCCGTCTTGCGGCTGCGCCGCAACCGCGACGCAGGCGTCGCAACTACATGGACCTCGCGCGTCCTCGCTTCTAAGATTGTCCGTCTCCCGATGCCCAAAAAGTCGTTCTACATCATCGACGGACACGCCCACATTTACCGCGCCTACTTCGCGCCCTTCCGCGACCTGACCAGCCCCACCGGCGAGCCGACGAAGGCGACGTTCGTGTTCACGCAGATGCTGCTGAACTTGATCGACCAGCGCAAGCCGGACTACCTGGCGATGGTCATTGACAGTGGCGATGAGTCGGTCTTCCGCACCGAGTTCTTCCCGGAATACAAGAAGAATCGGCAGAGCCCGCCGGACGATTTTCGCCCGCAGGAGCAGCGGATTCTGCAGATCGTCCGCGACGCGGGCGTGCCCATCTTCGCCAAGCCCGGGTTCGAAGCGGACGATCTCATCGCGACGATGGCGACCCGGCTCTGCGACCAGGGATACGAGATCTTCATGGTCTCGAAGGACAAGGACCTGCGGCAGGTCGTGAGCGACTGCACGTGGATGTACGACGCGGCGGCCGACGAGGTGATCGACGCGGCCAAGATCCGCGAGAAGTGCGGTTACTTCCCTGCCCAGGCGATCGACGTGCAGACGCTCATCGGCGACAAGATCGACAACATCCCCGGCATCCCCGGCGTCGGCGAGAAAACCGCGGCCACGCTCGTCAACAAGTACGGCAGCGCCGAGAAGGTGCTCGAACACCTCGACAAACTCACTCCGAAGCTTCGCGAGAACCTCCAGACGTATGGCGACCGCATCCCCATGGCCCGGCGGCTCGTGACGCTGAAGACCGATGTGGATTTCGAGTTCGACATCGAGCAGTGCCGCTACACCGGCCTCAACGTCGACGGCCTGCGGCCGCACCTGACGGAGCTCGGCTTCAACAACCTGCTCAAGCGCATCGGCGCCGACGGGGCAACCGACAAAAAGGGGTCAACCGAAAAAAAGGGGTCAGGAACCTTTTTCGCGGAAAGAAAGGGGACGGCGGCGGAAAGAAAGGGGACGGGAGCCTTTTCCGCGACAAAGACTCCCGACCCCATTTCCGGGAAGCCCGCATCGAAGGACCAGCCCTTTGGCGAGAGCCTCTTCGGCCCGCCGGAGGGCGAATCCCCGGCGATCGCGATGGCGCCGCAGGACGCCGAGGGTTTCGAGACGTGCGCGAACTGCACGTACGAGTGCATCGACACGGATGAGAAGTTCGACGCGTTCCTCGCGGAGTTGAAGAAGCAGAAGCGCTTCGCGTTCGATACGGAGACGCGGACGCTCGGCTCGCTCACCGAAGACCTCGTCGGCCTCAGCTTCAGTTGGGAGCACGCCGCCGGCTACTACGTGCCCGTGCGCGGCCCGGCAGGGTGCAACCTGGTCGATTGCGATCGCGTGCTGAATGCGTTGCGGCCCATCCTCGAAGATGAGCGGATCAAGAAGGTCGGCCACAACATCAAGTACGACCTGCTCGTCATGCGCGCCGCGGGGATCGAGGTGCGCGGCGTCGCGCTCGACAGCCTGGTCGCGGCCTTTCTGCTCGACGCCAGCCGCATGCAGTACGGCATCGACCGGCTCGCTGAAGAGCTGCTGCGCTTCAGGAAGATTTCCACCGCCGATCTCCTCGGCAAAGGCAAGAACGAGATCACGATGGACCGGGTGCCGCTGGAGCGCATCACCTGCTACGCCGCGGAGGATGCGGACATCGCGCTGCGCCTGGCCGACCTGATGGAGTCGAAGCTGAACGAGACGCCGGCGCTGCGGAAGCTGGCGGACGATCTGGAGACGCCGCTGATCGACGTGCTCGTCGAGATGGAGGCGAACGGGATCGCGGTGGATCCGAAGATCCTCAAGGAGCAGAGTGCCGTGCTCGGCGAGCGGATCGAGGAGCTGCGCGCGAAGGTGCTGGAGGCGGCGGGGACCGAGTTCAACCCGGATTCGCCGAAGCAGCTCGCCGACGTGCTGTTCACCAGGCTCGGCCTGCGCATCGTAAAGCGGACGAAGACCGGGCCGAGCACGGATGTCGAGGTGCTGGAGAAGCTCGCGATCGTCCATCCGGTGCCGAAGCTGATCCTCGAGTACCGCAGCCTCGTGAAGCTGAAGAACACGTACCTCGACAACCTCACGGATTACCTGAACCCGAAGACGGGCCGCATCCACACGAGCTTCAACCAGGCGGGCGCGTCGACGGGCCGCCTCAGCAGCAGCGATCCGAATTTGCAGAACATCCCGATCCGCACGGACGAGGGCCGGCGCATCCGCCTCGCGTTCGTGCCGGGCGATCCGGCGAAGAACGTGTTGCTCACGGCCGATTACAGCCAAATCGAGCTGCGCATCCTCGCGCACTACACGCAGGAGCCGGCGCTGGTGAAGTCCTTCGCGGAGGACGAGGACGTCCACCGCACGGTCGCGGCGGAGGTGTTCAACGTCCCGCCCGATCAGGTGACGCGGCAGCAGCGCGGGCACGCGAAGACGATCAACTTCGGCATCATCTACGGCGTCAGCGCGTTCGGCCTCGCCCGCCGCATCGAGGGCATGACGGTGCAGTCCGCGCAGGAGCTGATCAACGCGTACAACAAGCGTTTCCCGAGCATCAAGCGCTTCCTCGAGCAGTGCGTGATGGAGGCGCAGGGGCAGGGCTACGTCGAAACCATCCTCGGTCGGCGCCGGCCGATCCTGGAGATCGCCAGCAGCATCGTCTCGATGCGCAACGCCGCCGAGCGCATCGCGATCAACAGCGTCATCCAGGGATCGGCGGCGGACCTGATCAAGGTTGCGATGCTGAACGTCTATCGACGCCTGAAGCGCGAGAACCGGCCGAGTCGGATGCTGCTGCAGGTACACGACGAGTTGGTCTTCGAGACCCCGGCCGACCATGTCGAGCAGGATGCCGAGATCGTGCGCGAGGAGATGATCAACGCGGGCAAACAGCTCGGTATCACCGTGCCGCTGAAGGTCGAGATGGGGTGGGGGAAGAACTGGCAGGAAGTGAAGTAGCGGACGTTGGAGAACCTGTCTGTGCGGTCGTCGCTTCGTACGTCATCCCGACGGGAGCCTTGGCGACCTGAGGGATCTCGGGATCGAGAGCGACTTTCGGCCCCCGAGATCCCTCGGAGTACCTCGGGATGACGTGTCTGGTGATGTCCGTGCTTGTCCGGTTCGTCCGACGTGCCGTAGCATCATTGACATAAGCTGCTGATGAGTAACGTCGACCGCATGGAACTGGAACCCGCGACCGGATTGACGCCGCGCGTCGACCGGCGGCCGCGCATGGACGAGCCGTTGCCGGTGAGGCTCGTCGCGGTGGATGACGTGCGCCTGCTCGCGCCGTCGGGCGTGGAGGTGAATCTGGACGGGTTCTACGTCGGCCTGCTCGGGTTCGAGCGCGTGCCGCCGGAGACGGAGTTGCACTATCGCGCGGAGAACTTCGCGCTGCACTTCGATGTGGAGGAGCGCCCGGTCGAGCATGACAGCCTGCGGCCGCAGGGGATCGAAATCCCGTCGCTGGCGGAGGCGGAGCTGAAGCTGATCGAGGGCGAGTTCGAATACGTCCGTCAGCGCGGCGTGCTGCCGGGGTCGGAGACGATCGTCCTGCGTGACCCGGCGGGGAACTGGATCGAGCTGGTCGAACTGCGGTCAATTTAGTGACACTCAGATCAGGAACTAGCCAAAGATGGGGCACAGATTGACACAGATAAAGCAGAAGGATCGCTTCTCATCTGTGTTCATCTGTGCCCCATCTGTGGCAAAAGGCTCTTTTTGAAGAAACCCATCATCGGCATCGCCGGCGGGATCGGCAGCGGGAAGAGCTTCGTCGCGCGCCTCTTCGGCGAGCTTGGCTGCCTCGTCATCAGCTCGGACGATCAGGTGCGCGACGCGTACCGCGATCGGCGCGTCCTCCAGACGCTGCGGCAGTGGTGGGGCGACGACGTGCTGACGCCGGCGGGGGAGGTGAACAAGCGGGCGGTGGCGGCGAAGGTGTTCGGTCAGCCCGCCGAGCGCGAGCGGCTGGAAAAACTGCTCCATCCGATGGTGAACGAGGCGCGGCAGCGCGTCATGTCGGCGGCGGCTGCGGACGAGAAGGTGCTCGCGTTCGTCTGGGACACGCCGTTGCTGTTCGAGACGGGGTTGAACGAGCGGTGCGACGCGGTGGTGTTCGTCGACGCCCCCCAAACCCTGCGTTTGGCCCGGGTTCAGGCCACCCGGGGGTGGGATGCGGCGGAGCTGGCCCGGCGGGAAAATTCGCAAATGCCCCTAGACACCAAGCGGAAAATATCGCAGTATGTGATTGACAATACCGCAGACGCGGACGCCGTCCGCGGCCAAGTCAGAGTTGTGCTTTCCCGAATTCTCGAACGATCTGTCGGTAAGCCTCATCCGGTTTGACGGTGAAGTTTGACCGCGAAATTTGACCGGGGCGGCGGAGCGGGTCTATAGTCCGAGGGCGGTCGTACGCGAAGGCCTGTCTCCCCACACGGCAAATGGACGGTATTTCAGGGAAGATGTAGCGTTAGTATGGACGAGCTTCCGGCCGAGCCCGGGAGTATTACTGTCAACTTTCCCTCGAATCGTGATCTCCGAGAGCCAGCAGCGCGCTTGACCACGACGCGCGCGGGCCACAAGCCCCGCGCAACGAGACGCGCCCTTCGCGCCCCGCGCGTGAAACGCGCAGGGCGCATTGGCGGAAGACGAACCGAGCAAGGGCACGCGGGCGCGGACGCCAGCAAGTCGCGCCCGGCGTCGAATGAACGCCCCTGAGCAACGCAATTATCAACGAAACAACCACGACCCGCCGGGCGACAAGTAGGTGTCGCCCGCGCTGATGGCGACCCCCGAGATGTTTCGGGAACGCGGCGCGTGAAATCGAATCTCAATATGAGGCGAACGTCGGTAGATCCCACCTTCCTCGCTTTTCAGGCAGCGGAAGCGAACCGCGCCGGCGAGGACCGGAGAGCTTACCTAGGAGTCGTGAAGGGCTCTGAAGTTCACACCTTTCTTTCGGAGGCATAGCCACCATGGCTAAGTCAACACACACCCGTAGCC